>ONEN01000159.1 GCA_900316815.1 uncultured Eubacteriales bacterium
TGTGCTGCATTACCGCTCCTCCTATATGGGACAGCGTCCCTGTTAGAATGATTTCATCATAACAATACCTCCTCTTTTTTTCTTCGTGCGATCGGGCTAGCGGCTCGGCCTGCGAGCCGGGCTGTCCGGAGAGGGAACCTTTCCCCTCCATGGTCTTCCCCTGAGAACGGGGAACTGCCCTATGTGCTGAAAGCGCTGGAGAAAATCAACGCGCCGGCTGTTTTCTTTGTGAAGGGCGAAGATCTGGCCCAGTTTGCGGATGACATCATCAGTATTATCCGGGCAGGACATGAAATCGGCATCCTGATGGAAAAGGACACCTATGATTCCTTTATCGAAAAATACAAAACCGCATCCCTCGACAAGGTCATCGAGGCGTCCCTTGCGGGCGACCTTACCTTTGCCTACACCAACCCCTACACCTCCGCGACCGGTCTGAACGCGCTTGCCTCCGCGCTTTACGCCTTTGACAACGCCGACCCGCTTTCCGCGAACGCACAGCAAAAGCTGCTGGATTATCAAAAGCAGTCGCCGCCCGTCGCCTACACCACGGGCGTGCTTGTGAACCAAGCGCAGAAGGGCATTATCAAGGCGATGGTGATGGAGGAACAGGCGTATACCAATAAGCCCGAGCTGAAAAACTATGTCTATACGCCCTTCGGCATCCGCCACGACCATCCCCTCTACACCTTTGACTATGTGTCGGACAAGGAGAAGGAAGCCGCCAAGCTGTTCAGCGAATTCTGCCTGTCGGACGAATCGCAGAAGCTGGGCGATGAAAAGGGCTTCAACAAGCACAACGACTATCAGAGTCAGCAGACAGGACTCGACGGCGCGGGCTATCTCGCGGCGCAGAGCATCTGGAAGGAAGCCAAGGACGGCGGCCAGCCGATTATCGCGGTGTTTGTCAGCGATATTTCCGGCTCCATGGACGGCACGCCCATCACCAGCCTCAAGGATTCGCTGCTGGCGACAAAGTCCTACATCAGCTCGTCCAACTACATCGGTCTGGTGTCCTACGCGACCAACGTACACATTGAGCTGCCCATCAAAAAATTTGACGAGGAGCAGAAGGCGTACTTCTCGGGAGCGGTCAAAAACCTGACCGTAGAGGATTCCACCGCTACCTACGACGCAGTGCTTGTCGCCATGAAGATGATCATCGACAAGAAGAAAGAGGTTCCCAACGCCAAAATGATGCTGTTTGTGCTCACCGACGGCGACCAGAACCGCGGCTACAGCCTTGACCGTATCGCTCCGATCGTGGGCGGCCTGAAGATCCCGGTTTACTCCATCGGCTACAATCTGACGCCCGATTCCACCCCGACCAAAGAGCTGACGCGTCTGTCGAATATCAACGAGGCGGCGATGATCGACGCCAAATCGGCAGACCTTGTCAATCAGCTGAGAAATCTGTTTAATACACAGCTTTAAAATCACACAGCATTACAATCCATAACGCAAAACATAAGGGTCACCCGTCGGGTGACCCTTTATTTCGTATTTAGAATTATAAGTCGGCAGCCAGCACACGCGCGCGCGCCAGAAGCGCTTCCCGTTCATTGGGAAGGGTTTCGTCCAGCACCTCGTCAAGCAGCGTGTTCAGAAGCCGCCCGACCGCTCTGCCCCGGGGCACGCCTGCCGCCAGCAGCTCCCTGCCGCCGACAGCCAAATCCTTCACGCACAGGCACTGCCGCTGCGCCAGAATTTCCTCCGCCAGCCGCTCTGCCTCCGCCACCGACGCCAGCTTTTCTTCACGGCGGTAGGCGGACTGCGCGGCGATATCCGCGCGCTGCACGGCAAATAATCTGCGGGTGTTGACCTCTCCCAGCCTGCTCAGAACCCGCCTGACCTGCTTCGTTGTGCCGTTGAAGCGCACGTCATGGTACACGATCAGCGCCAGGCAATCCTCGATGAAGGCGTTGGGGAACCGCAGGCGGCGCAGAATAACCGAAGCCAGCTCCGCGCTGATCTGCTGATGGCCTTTGAAATGATTGGTGCCGTCCGCGTCGGCGGTACAGGCGCGCGGCTTGCCGATATCGTGCAGCAGCATGGTCACGCGCAGCAGCGGGTCGCTGTCGATTGCGGCGACCGCATGGAGGATGTGTCTCCACACGTCATATCGATGGTGCTTGTTGCGCTGCGGAAAATCAAAGGTTTCCGTCAGCTCCGGCACGGCAACCGCCGCCACATCGCGGAAGGCGTCGAGAGTCTCCGCCACATGAGCGCCGCAGAGCGCTCCCGTCAGCTCCGATGCCACGCGCTCGGCGGCGATATGGCGCAGCAGGGGCGCGCAGCGGTGAAGGGAAGCCGCGGTTTCCTCCTCGACCGAAAAGCCGTAAACGGCGGCAAAGCGGACGCCGCGCAGGATCCGCAGCGCGTCCTCGTGAAAGCGGTTATCGGGCACGCCCACGCAGCGCAGACGGCGGCAGCGCAGATCCTCCGCGCCGCCGAAGGGATCGACCAAGCCCTGCTCGTCGTTGTACGCCATGGCGTTCACGGTAAAGTCGCGGCGGGACAAATCGAGCGCCAGCGAATCGGTGAACGTCACCTGCTCGGGATGGCGGTTGTCGGCATAGACGCCGTCAACGCGGTAGGTCGTCACCTCATACGGCTGTCGTGGGGGTGCAGCCCGAGCAGGGCGTTGCGCACGCAGCCGCCCACGACAAAGGCTTCATAGCCCTGTTCCTGCAAGGTGTGAATGAGTGTGTTGGCTTCGGGATGAATGGACAGTTTCACGGTATCACTTTTTTCTTAAATGTAAATGGAATGATTTTTTCTTGAACTTCTCAATATAATGATCCGCCACATTGTAAAGCAGATTGAACAGCACCACCGTTACAACGGTACAACTGCCGAACATCCAGATGGCAGGCACGCTGAGGGGAACCAGCGCAAAGAACCAGCTGAAAAAGATGATTGCAACAGCCATTCCGGCAACGCTTAACGCCAGCATGGCGCTGCGCAGCGCGTTAAAGGGAATGGAAAGGCGGATGATCAGCATGATGCAGACGAGCGAGGTGATGTACACCGCGACGGTAGACAGCTCCCCCTGTGAAATGCCGAGCACCTGACCGAGCATCGCCGTGAGGATGATGTTCAGTATCACGCAGAAGGCGGCCGGCGCGGCGCGCGACAGGATGTTAAAGGTGAAGTTGCCGCGCACAATGTTTTTGTTCGGCTGCAGCGCCAGCACAAACGAGGGGAAGGCGACGGTGAGCGTGCTGATAAGGGAAAGCTGGATCGGCTGGAAGGGATAGGTAAAATGCGAGAAAATGAAGAACACCGCCAGCAGGATGGAATACATGGTCTTGACCAGGTAGAGCGACGAGCTGCGCTCGATATTGTTGATGGTGCGCCTGCCCTCCGCGACGACATGCGGCATGGCGGCAAAGTCGTTATTGACGAGCACGAGCTGCGACACGTTGCGTGCCGCCTCGCTGCCCGACGCCATGGCGACCGAACAGTCGGCTTCCTTGAGCGCGAGCACGTCGTTGACGCCGTCGCCCGTCATGGCGACCTTGTGACCGTGCTTTTTGAGAGCGAGCACAAGCTTTTTCTTCTGCGCGGGCGTCACTCTGCCGAACACGTTGCAGCGCTCGGCGACCTCGTACAGCTCCTCGTCGGTGGTGACGGTGGTCATATCCACCGCGTTCTCGGCGCCCGCGATGCCCGTGTCGATCGCGATATTTTTGACGGTTTTGACGCTGTCGCCCGAGATGACCTTGAGGGTAACGCCCTGCTCCCTGAAATAGTTGACAGTCTCGCAGACGTTGTCGCGCAGCTTGTCCTTGATCAGAATCAGCGCCATCGGATGCAGATCGGCAGGCAGCCTGGAGCCGTCTGCGGGCAAATCCGAGGAACCGAGCACGAGGATGCGCACCGTCTCGTTGACCCGGTTGATATTGTCATAAATTTCCTTGTATTTTTCTTTATCGGCAAAAACGAACTCCGCCGCGCCGATAATATAGGTTTTTCCGTTGGCAAACGTGCCGCCCGACCACTTGGTCTCAGAGGAAAACGGAATAAACTGGCGGCATTCTACGGGCACAACGCCCGCGGTAAAGTCGCTGATCGCCTGCAGCGTGGCGTTGATCTCGTCGCTCGCGGCAACGATGGAGGCGAGCGCGGTGCGGATTTTATCGTCGTTGGTGTTGAGGTTGATAATGCGGTGGACGTTCATGGAATCCGCCGTCAGCGTGCCTGTCTTATCGAGGCAGATCACATCCACGCGCGCCAGCGTTTCGATGCAGTACATCTCATTGACGAGCACCTTCTTGCGCGACAGGCGGATGACAGACACCGCCAGCACCGAGCTGGTGAGCAAAATCATGCCCGCGGGAATCATGCCGACCAGCGCGCCGACAGTGGCGACGACGCTGTCCCTGAAGCCGCGGTCGTGGAAGAAATAATTGCTTGAAAACAGGATGGCGCCGACGGGGAAAATAATCATGGAGCTGGTGTTGATGATCAGCTTAAAGGATTTCATGATCTGCGAATTGTTTTTCTTGATGTACTTCGCTTCATTATTGATTTTTGCGGCATAGCTGTCCGCGCCGACGCGGTTGACGCGGCAGTAGCAGGTGCCGGCGGAAACAAAGCTGCCCGACAGCAGCTCGTCGCCCACGCGCTTTTCAATCAGATCCGATTCTCCCGTCAGCAGGCTCTCGTTCACCTTGCACACGCCCTGAACGAGAACACAGTCGGCAGGCACCTGGTTGCCGCGCGAAAGTAAAATAATGTCGTCGAGCACCAGCTCGTCCTTGGAGAGCTGCACGGTCTTGCCGTCGCGCAGCACCGTCAGCTTGCTTTCGGTGAGAATGGTCAGTGTGTCCACGCTCTTTTTGGAGCGCAGCTCCTGCACAATGCCGATGACGGTATTGGTGGCGATCACCAGCATAAACAGCATGTTTTTGTACGAACCGACAAACAGCAGTGCGATAAACAAAATAATGTTGATCACATTGAAAACCGTACAGATGTTGTCATAAAAAATGCGCCGCACAGACTTTGTCTTTACCGTTGAGGCGGTGTTGACAAGACCCTGACTCACGCGGCTTTGCACCTCTTCCGCGGTCAGGCCGCGGAGAACCCGTTGTTGATCCTGCATAATAACTCCTTTTGAAAAAAAATGATACGCATAAAAATTTTGCAAATTGACCTCGGTTTTAACGGAAAAACCGACTTTCCCTGCCAACTGTTTTCATAATAATAGGATAATCCGTTTTATTTATTATAAACGGAAACAATAAGAAAGGCAACGGAAAGAAGGTGATTTTTTGAAAAAAATTGTAAAAATGCTGACGGCTGCTCTCGCAGTCCTGACCGTTTTCAACTCCGTCCCTGCAGCCGCCGCCAAGGAACCGGCTAAGCATATGCTTGTGCCCGGCGGACAGCCCTTCGGTGTGAAGTTCTTCGGCGACGGCGTGATGGTGGTGGAGCTGGAGCCGTTTTACAGCGAGGGCAGCTATGTCTGTCCTGCCGGAGAAGGCGGATTGCAGGTGAGCGACGTTATCAAAAAGGTCAACGGCATCGAGGTGCACAGCAACGAGGAGCTGCAGCAGGCGACGCTCGGCTGCGGCGGCAGCGCCGTGCGCTTTACCGTGACGCGCGGCGGCAAGGAGCTGGTCAAGACCGTTACCCCGCGCAAAAACGCCACAGGCGTCTATCTGCTGGGCGCATGGGTGCGCGACAGCTGCGCCGGCATCGGCACCGTGACCTACTACGACCCGCAGGAGCACTGCTTTGCCGCTCTCGGCCACGGTATCTGTGACAAGGACACCTCCGCCCTCATGCCGCTGGGCAGCGCAGAGGTGGTGCGCACCGACATCCGCTCCGTGACCAAAAGCTATCCCGGCAAGGCGGGCAGTCTGAACGGTTATTTTACCGACAAAACGCTCGGAAATCTGACGCAAAACACCCATTGCGGCGTCTATGGAACAACAAACGACAATAATTTACAGCAGGGCGCGACCGTTGAAATGGCGGAAAACGGCGAGCTGCACGTCGGCAAGGCGCAGCTTTACACCACGGTAGAGGGCGACCGATGTGCCTCCTACGAGGTGGAAATCACAAGGATATGCAACCTTGACGCGTCATCAAATGAAAATTTTGTCATAAAGGTTACAGACCCGAAGCTAATCGGCACATGCGGTGGTATCGTGCAGGGCATGAGCGGAAGTCCCGTGCTGCAGGACGGCAAGCTGGCGGGCGCGGTGACCCATGTGTTCCTCAACAGCCCCTGCGAGGGGTATGGCATAACAGCGCAAAATATGGTGTCGAATTATCAGATATAACACAATATATGGTTGTTTTCTGTTCTTCAAGTCGTATTCGGTAAAAATTTTTCAAATTTTTTGAAAAAAATTATTTGGAAAGTATTGCCAAGTTTACCATTTTGTGGTAATATAATCTCACAATAAAATTTTGATGGGAGACTCAACATGGACAATAGCATTAAACTGATGATTACCGAGGACGCTGCCGAATTTGATAGAGAAAATCTTGAAAAGTTTCAAAATTTTAATATTTCTATCAGCTTTTGCTCAAAGGACGGCGAGGAGCTTTGC
>ONEN01000160.1:0-3995 GCA_900316815.1 uncultured Eubacteriales bacterium
GGCTACGGCAGCCGCGACAAGTGGGAAATGGTGCTCGGCGCGCAGTTTGGCTGTGTCTATATCGACGAGATCAACACCGCCGACATCGAGTTCGTGCGCGAAATGTCCACCCGAAACGACTACCTGATGGCGACGCTCAATCCCGACGATCCGAGCCTGCCGGTGTACAGGGAGTTCGTCAACCGCAGCCGTCCCTACAAAAAATACGAGAACGATATTCCGCTCTCCATCCGGCAGGAGCTGACCGAGGAACCGGTCAGCGGCTGGCGCTACTGGTTTTTTTCGTTCGCCGATAACCTCAGCCTGAGCGAAGCGGATATTGAAAAGAAAAAGGCGTCCGCCCCCAAGGGCACCAAGCTCTACAAAAACAAGATCAAGGGCGAACGCGGCAGGGCGAGCGGCTTGGTGTTTCCGCATTTTGACTACAAGGCGCACGTCCGCACAGCGGCATGGGCAAGGCAGTTTTTGACCGAACAGCGCGGACGCGAGCGGTTTGTGCAGTTCACCTCCGGACTCGACACCGCCTATTCCCAAAAATCGCCCGACACCATCGCCATGACCTTTTCGGGGATCACGAGCAGCGGCAAGCATATCCAGCTCGACGAAAGGGTCTACAATAACGCCGGTCTGACGACGCCGATCGCGGTCAGCGACAACGTGAAGAATTATATTGATTTTTTGGAGCGCAACCGCCGCGAATGGGGCTTTGCACGCAATGTCTACATCGACAGCGCCGATCAGGCGACCATGACCGAGCTGCTCAAATACAAGCGCGGGCACGCCTGCCTTTATACCTTCAACAACGCGTGGAAGAAAATGCGGATCATCGACCGCCTGAACCTGATGTCAGGCTGGCTGCAGTCGGGGCACTGGATTATTCTCTCTCACTGTGCCGAGACGATACGCGAGATGGAGAACTACGCCTGGAAAGAGGACAGGGACAACGAGCCCGAGGACAAAAACGACCACTGCATCAACGCGGTGCAGTACGGCTTTATTCCATATGAGAATAAAATAGGAGAAATCAAAAATGGGGCTGATACAAAAAATGACGGATAAAATGCGCGACGGACTGCGGCGGTTTTTGCAGCTGACGCCCGCGCCGGAGAATGTGATCGTTATCGACGAGGGGCTTGATTTTCTTGCCAACTGCGCCAAAAACCGCATTTGGTATCGCGGCAAAAGCCGCCAGCTCAGTCAGCTCTATTCCTCGCTTGACGGCGTGGAAAAAACCATGTTCTGGGCGGCGCCGATGACCAGGGGGCTTGAGATTCGCAAGCTGCACACCGGTCTTGCCAAAATCGTGATCGACATGCTGACGGCGATCGTGTCAAACGACTTCAACGGTATGGAGATCACCACAGAAAACCGCCGTCTTGCCGCCGAATGGGAGGAGATCGCCAAGGCGAACGAGTGGGAGGACAAGCTCGAAGCCTGTCTTGCCGACGTCTGCACGGTCGGCGACGGCGCGTTCAAGCTGTCATACGACAGGGAGCTGTCCGACAAGGTGATCATCGAGTGGTTCCCTGCCGAGCGCGTGCAGTTCATGCGCAGGCGCGGACACATTCGCGGCGTCAAGTTCTATACGGATTATTATCGCAACGGCAAGCGGTTCCAGTTTGTCGAGGTCTACACCTACGGCTCCGTTTCGTACAAGCTGCTGAACGACAGCGGCGGCGAGGTGCCGCTTGACGCGCTGGAGGAAACCGCATGGTCAAAGGGCGAAAGCCTCGCCTTTGACAAGCGCGTGATGTTTGCCGTGCCGGTGGTGCTGGGCAGACATCCGCAGTACAGAGGACGCGGCGCCGCGCTGCTCGACGACAAGGACGACGCAGGCGACGCGCTTGACGAGGTGTTCAGCCAGTGGATGGACGCCCTGCGCGCCGGCAGAACCAAGCAGATGATCCCCGACCGCCTTGTGCCGCGCGATCCCGAAACGGGCGAATATATTGCGCCGAATCCCTTTGACAACCGCTTTATCGTCGTCGGCGACAGCATGCAGGAGGGCAAGGCGAACGGCATTCAGACCGACACGCCCGAGATACCGAGCGACAGCTATCTCGCCGCCTACATCACCGCGCTCGACATCTATTTGCAGGGCGTCATTTCGCCCTCTACCATCGGCATTGACGTCAAGAAGCTCGACAACGCCGAGGCGCAGCGCGAAAAGGAAAAGACGACGCTCTACACCCGTCAGCGGCTTGTGGGCTTGCTGTCCAAGGCGCTGCCCAAGCTGGTCGCCGCCGCACTGAACGCGCAGGCGATGATCGTGCGCGGTGAGCAGCCGATTGCCGACAATCTCGAGATCAAGGCAAAATTCGGCGAGTACGCCAACCCGAGCTTTGAAAGTCAGGTGGAAACCGTCAGCAAGGCGCGCACCGGCGGCGTGATGTCCATTCGCACCGCCGTGGATGAAATGTACGGCGACAGCAAGGACGAGAAATGGAAGGACGAGGAGGAGCGGCGCATCAAGGAGGAAAACGGCATTGCCGTCTTGCCGGAGACCTCCGCGCTTGACGACGTGGCAGTCTGATGGCGGATTATGACATCACGGCGGCGTTTGAGGCGATCGAGAACGAGCTGATCGACAGCATGATGAAGAATTTTGCCCGGCACCGCGCCGAGGAGAACAAAGAGGGCTACTTGTGGAGCCAGTGGCAGGCGGTGCAGCTGAAAAGCCTCGAGCAGTACCGCAGGCAGAACGAGAAGAAGTTCACGGCAAAGTTTTCGCAGCTCAACGGCAAGGGCGCCGACATGCTGCGCAGGGCAAGAGCGGACGGCAGCGCCGCACAGGAGGCGGACATTTTGCAGGCGATCCAAAGCGGCTTCAAGGGCTATGCCAAAACGCTGCCAAATGCGCCCGCTGCGACGTTTTTCAAGCTCAACGACCGCAAGCTCGACGCGCTGATCAAAGCGACCGCAGACGACCTCAAAAGCGCGGAAACGGCTATCCTGCGCATGAGTAACGACCGGTACCGCAAAGCGATCTTTAACGCGCAGGTCTATGCCAACACCGGCGCGGCGACCTATGAAAAGGCGGTGGACATGGCGTGCCGCGACATGCTCCGCGCAGGGCTGAACTGTGTGGAATACAAAAACGGCGCCCGTCACACGCTGAGCGACTACGCGCACATGGCGATCCGCACCGCCAACAAGCGCGCCTATCTCTACGGCGAGGGACAAAAGCGGCAGCAGTGGGGCATTTCGACCGTCGTTGTCAACGGCAGACGCGGCGGCTGTCCGCTCTGCACGCCCTACATCGGCAGGGTGTTTATCGACGACGTGTACAGCGGCGGAAAACGTGACGTTTCATCCGGTAAAGCCTATCCGTTGCTGTCTGAGGCAATTAAGAGCGGCTTGTTTCATCCCAACTGCAAGGACAGCACCTCCACCTACTACGAGGGCATCACGACATTACAGCCCGTCACGGAGGAAGAACAGGCGGAGATGGAGCGCCGCGAACAGCTCGAACAGCGCCAAAGCTACTACGAAAACCAAGCAAAGAAAAACCGCAGGATCGCCGAATACAGCCTTGACGCGGACAACAAAAGAACCTATTCCCACCGCGCGGAGGTGTTTGAGCAAAAGGCGGCAGCAGTTAAGAAATTACAGACCGAGAAGGCATCTGCTATTGATTCTTGGGAAGCTGAGAATTATAAGAACAGTACGGAAAAAGGCTTACTGATAACGTCTGACGGAAAGAGAATCGACTTTGGCGGCACAGATCATCATGTTACCGGCAGGACTGAGGATGTTAAGCTTATGGACGGTGCTGTCTTTACACACAATCACCCGACAGATAATACTTTTTCTCAGAATGATATTGTTACGGGACTTGTAAAGGGCAATCTCAAAGAATTAAGGGCGGTTACATCGACAGGCGATGTACATATCCTTGTGAATAACGGCGCCACTGAGGAACAGCGTAAGAAATTCAGCGCAGCATATCAGCAAAGGCGCATGAAAGCGGCTAACGCGGCAGATTCAAAAATCCG
>ONEN01000160.1:4032-5876 GCA_900316815.1 uncultured Eubacteriales bacterium
CAAATACATTAAGAGCAGACTCGAAGCGTTCATGTCAGAAAACGCAGAGAATTATAATCTGACATATGTTAAATCAAATATTGAAAAGCATGGAAAAATCCTTGCAAATAAAGAATAAAAATGTAAACCGCTCCTAGAATGAGAGCGGTTTTCTTATACCATAACAAGGTGGTGAACCGCATGAAAATCAAAGTGAAGCAGGACTTCCGCGACCGCTCGGCAGACCTTGCGCTCCGCAAAAAGGGCGAGGTGCTCGACGTGTCCGAGCAAAGAGCCAAGGAACTGATTGCTAAGGGCTTTGCCGCCGAGGTTAAGCCCAAGCAGGAAGATAAAACCGAACAGAAAAACTAAGCGCTTTTGCAGTCAAATGCAACGGCGCTTTTATTATGTCCGAAACTTTGATTGACGTTAAAAGCCAAGGAATACCCCGAAACGGAGGAATCAACATGTTAAAACCAAACATTCAGCTCTTTGCCGACGGCGGCGAGGGCGGACAGGGCAACGCCAACCCCAACCAAAACGGCGGCACCAACGCGCAGGAGGGCGGCAACACTCCCAAAACCTATACGCAGGAGGAGCTTGACAGGATTGTCAGCGAGAGAACCGGCAGGGCGACAAAGTCCGCGCTGAAATCGTTCTTCACCCAAAAGGGACTCTCCGAGGAGGAGGCAAACACCGCGATCGGCACGTATCTTGAAAACAAAAGGAAGAATACGCCCGACCTCGCCGCCTTGCAGCAGAGCCTCAGCGACGAACGCAGGGGCAAGCAGAGCGCAGAGCTGCGCGCCGCAGGCGTGCTGGAGGCGGTCAAGCAGGGCGTCGCGGTGGATTCCATCGACTATGTGCTGACCCTTGCCGACTGCGACGGCTGCACCGACGCCGACGGCAAGATCCTCAGCGACAAGCTCTCCGAAGCGATCAAAAAGGTGCTCGAGCGCGTTCCGGCGTTCAAAAAGCAGACCGAGACCGCAGGCGGCGTTCACCGCGTCGGCGGCGACGGCAACAGCGAGGGACAGCCGCAGAGCACCGCAAAAGCCGTTCCGCAGAAAAAGTGGAACCGCTTCAACCTCTAAAGAAAGGAACATGAATCATGGCTAACACCAACAACTATGCAGAGCAGTGGCAGCCCGAGCTGCTTGAAATTCTGATGCAGGGCACGCTCACCTCTCCCTTTATCACCACCAACGTCAAGTGGCTGGGCGCCAAGACCTTCCACTTTACCCAGATGTCCACCTCCGGCTATAAGCCCCACAGCCGAAACGGCGGTTGGAACCGCGGTAAGTATGTCCAGACCGACGTGCCGTTCACCCTGACCCACGACCGCGACGTGGAGTTCCTTGTGGACAAGCTCGACGTGGACGAGACCAACGAAACCGCGTCCATTCAGAATATTTCGCGCGTGTTTGAGCAGACGCAGGCAGCGCCCGAGACCGACGCGCTGTTCTTCTCCAAGGTGGCGCAGACCGCGCAGGCGACTGCCGGCTATTTCAGCGCCACCGCGGTCGCCGCGTGGACGGTCGCCAACGTCTTTTCCAAGCTCAAGGCGATCCTCGCGGCAGGCAAGCTGCGCCGCTACAAGGCGCGCGGCACGCTGGTGATGTATGTCGCATCCTTCGTCATGGACTTGCTGGAGCGCTCCGACGAGTTCACCAAGAAGATCGAGATCACCCAGATCGCCGAGGGCGGCGTCGGCATCGAGACCCGCGTGACCGACATCGACGGCGTGCCGCTGCTCGAGGTCGTTGACGACGAGCGCTTCTATGACGCCTTCAACTGGAACCCCGAGGACGGCGGCTTTGAGCCCGCGACCGGCGCGCACAAGATCAACGTGCTGGTTGCCTGCG
>ONEN01000008.1 GCA_900316815.1 uncultured Eubacteriales bacterium
CCCGAGCTGCCGCTCGACAAGTGCGCGCGCTACACGGAGGAATACAACATTCCCGAAAAGGACGCGCAGCTGCTCACCAAGTACCGCAGCATCAGCGAGTATTTCGACGAGGCGATCGAGGGCGTCAAGTCCCCGAAAACCGTGAGCAACTTCATTATCGGTCAGATTTTCCGCAGAGTGGAAACCGAGGCGGACAAGGAAATCTTTGACGTAGCGGTCAGGCCCGCGCAGCTCAACGAGCTGGTCAAGCTGCTCGACAGCGGCAAGATCCGCAACAACCTCGCCAAGTCCACGCTGGAAAAAATGCTCGACAGCGGCAAGGGCGCGCTCGACTTCATCAGCGAGAGCGACATGGGCGGCGTTGACGACAACGCGCTGCTCGCGCTCTGCCAATCCGCCGTCGAGAGCAATTCCAAGGCGGTCGACGACTTCCGGAACGGCAAGCAGAAGGCGATCAAGGCGCTCGTCGGCAATGTGATGAAGAACAGCCGCGGCAAGGCGGACGCCGTTGCGGCGGAAGCGAAAATTATCGAGATCATCAACAGCCTGTAACCGAACAGACAGACAAACAGACAGATAAACCGAAAGCCGGCTCCGTTGGGAGTCGGCTTTTTCCGTACTGTCTGTACTATAATACTATACTAATAACCCGCTATTCTTTTATATCGGCGGACGGATCCACATACACCGTCTTGTTCCGCACATAAATCACCATGCCGGGCTTGGCGCCCGCCGGCTTGCTGACGTTTTTCACAAGGGTGTAGTCCACAGGGACGTTGGTGCTCTCGCGCGCCTTGCTGTGGTAGGCGGCAAGCGCGGCGGCCTGCCGAATCGCCGTCTCGCTGACGGGCTGTCCCTCAGCGCGGATAATGACGTGCGAGCCGTGGATGTCCTTGGTGTGCAGCCAGACGTCGGTCTTGGCGGCGGTTTTCAGCGTCAGCCTGTCGTTCTGGCGGTTGTTCCTGCCCACCAGAATCGCGAAGCCGTCGGTGGACTGAAATTCCTTTGGCGGCAGCTGCGCCTGCCGGGGCTGCTTGCCCTTGGGACGGCGCAGGTAGCCCTGCTCGGTCAGCTCCTCGCGGATCTGTGCCAGCTCGCGCTCCGTTTCGGCGCGCTCCACGCTGTCCGCCACCGATTCCAGATACGCCAGCTCCGTCCTGCCCTTTTCTATCTGCTCCGCCAGCACCGTTTCGGCGGTCTTTGCCTTTTGGTAGTCTTTATAATACTTCTGCGCATTCGCGGCGGGCGAGATGGCGGGATTCAGCCTGATGCGCATGGTGCCGCCGTTTTCGTCGTAAAAGTTCTCCACATCCGCAAACCGGGCGCCGCGCTCGATGCGGTAGAGATTGGCGTGCAGCAGATCGCCGCAGATGCGCAGCTGCTCGCGGTTGCCGCACTGCGCCAGCTCTGTCTGCTGCTTATTGATCTTCCGCGCGGTGCGGACAATGAGATTCGTCAGCAGCTTTTGCAGGCTGTGGCTCTTGACGCGCATACGCTCGCGGGCGTCGCGCTCCTCATAGAATTCATCTACCGTGTCCGAGAATCCCGCTGTCTCCCTGACCTCCGCAAAGCCGCCGTACTGACAGATGGGCATAAACGAAAAATCCATCGGTCTGCCGTCCTCGCGGTAAACGATACAAGGCCGCTCGCCGCAGCTTTCCGCCGTTTCCTTAAAGCCGCGCAGCACCTCAATAAGCCGCGCGTACGCCGCGCCCGTGAGGCGGTTGGTCGTTCCCTCCCCCACGCGGTACTCCAGCTCGCGCGTCACGATGGGCGACACGCCCTGCACCGTGCTCATCAGCGCCTTGGAGAGAGCGGTCTCCGCGGGAAGGCGGCACGCCGCTTCCGCCATCTCCTCCGCGCTGTGCTCCAGGATATTCAGCTTGTCCTGCGCGTCGGGCAGCTCGTAGGGGATATTGGGCAGCACAAAGCGGCGGCTGCTCACCGTCAGGTCGACGCGCTTGATCGCATCGAGAATGATGCCCGTATCGCGGTTGATGACGATCAGGTTGCTGTACATGCCCATGATTTCACATACGATGCTCAGCCCCTCCTGCTCGCCCAGCTCGTTGATGCAGTCAAAGTCCAGAAACAGCACGCGGTCGCAGCCGGGCTGCCGCAGGCTCACCAGCTTGCCGCCGCCGAGACGCTTGCGCAGCAGCATACAGAACATCGGCGGCTGCGCGGGATTTTCCGGCGTTTTGACGCAGAAGTTGACGCGCGGCGAATTGGCGCGCGAGGAGAGCAGCAGCTTGCGCGTGCCCTCGTAGGTGCGCAGCACCAGCACCAGCTCGTCGCGGTTGGGCTGATAAATCTGACTGACGCGCGCCCCCAGGGCGGCGTCCTCTATTTCCTTTTTGATATGCCGTAAAAAAATGCCGTCAAACATAAGAATCCTTTATTTCAGTGAATGGTTTATTTATGGTACTTGCCGCCCGAGGTGATTTCAAACGCGCGGTAGATCTGCTCGCTCAGGATCACGCGCGCCATCTGGTGCGGAAAGGTCATGCGGCTCATGGACAGCCGCAGGTCCGCGCGGCTCTTGACCTCGCTGCTCAGGCCGTAGCTGCCGCCTATGATAAAATCCACGGTGCTTCTGCCCGCGACGGCGGCGTCGGCAAGCGTGCGCGCCAGCTCCTCGCTCGACAGCAGCTTCCCCTCAATGCACAGCGCCGCCACAAAATCAGAGGCGCCGATCTTCTGCATGATCCGCTTACCCTCGGCGGTTAAAACCTCCCCGATCTGCGCGGCGTTGGGAGTGTTGCTCTTGATCCGCTCCTCCGCCAGCTCGACAACGGAAAACTTGCAGAACGCGCCGAGGCGCTTGCCGTATTCGGCGATGGCGTCGGTGAAATATTTCTCTTTGATTTTTCCAATACAAATAATGTTGATCCGCAGCATTAAAATATCACGCTCATTACTGTCGCCGCACCCGGCGCAACGTCGAGTGTGAAGTCGTTGTTATATTTCAGCCCCGCGCGCTCCAGCTCGCACACCGCGGTGCGCAGCGCCAGCGAGGGAGTGTTGTTCTGTTCGCTGAGGTGCCCCAGCATCAGCCGCAGCGTACCGCCGCGCACCAGCTCCGCCAGCTCGGCGGCGCACGCCTCGTTGGACAGGTGCCCCCTGTCGGAGAGTATCCGCCGTTTCAGCGGGTAGGGATAGGGTCCCGTTTTGAGCATGTCGATATCGTGGTTGGACTCCAGCACCACAAAATCGCTCTCGGCAGCCGCCATGCGCACGCCGTCGGTCATCACGCCCATATCGGTGGCGATCAGCGCCGCCTTGCCGTCGCGGCAAACCACGCGGTAGCAGCAGCTTTCCGCCGCGTCGTGGGGCGTATTGATGCGGCTCACGAGCATGTCGCCCACCGCCAGCTCGGTTTCGATCACGTGGGTGCGGGTCTGCGGATGCAGCTTGCCGCTCATCTCGAGCGCGCGGAGCGTACCCGCGCTGCCGTAGACGTCCAGTCCGTACTTTTTCGCCAGCACGCGCACGGCGGCGCAGTGGTCAATATGCTCGTGCGTGACAAATATCGCCTTTACCTGCTCCATGCCGACGCCGTTGAGCGCCATCGCCGCCTCCAGCTGCTTGCAGTTTCTGCCCGCGTCAATCAGCACGCCCTCGCCGCCCGAGCCGACGAAGTAGCTGTTGCCCTTGCTTCCGCTGAACAGCGGAACCACCTTTGCCATCTGCCTTCCCCCTTTTTTCTGAAGGTATTATAGCATACATCAAAGCAAATGGCAATAACCCTCAAAAGCAAAACGCCCCCGGGGGACGCCCGGGAGCATTGGAAGATACAGATGATTGTTCTGCTTTTGCGGAATCAGTTGGCGGACGCCTCGCCTGCCTCGCCGTTGCCATCTGCAGCGGAAGCGCTGCCGTCACCGGCTGCCGAGGATTCATTCGCGTCAATCGCCGGAGAAATGCTGAAGGAGGAATAGTAATACTCAGGCTCAAGCGTCTGAAGGCCGTCCTCCGATACGAACAGCGGGAACGCGTCGCCGTCATAATAAACGGTAACATGATAGAACAGGGTGCCGTCGGGCGCGGTTTCCGTGCCGAGATATTCAATCGTGGCGCCAACCTCCGCGCTGACGCTGAAGTACGCGTAAGCCGCCTCGGTCACTACCTCGCTGCCGCCGCTCGACGCCTTTGTGGTGCTCTCCGTAGCTTCGGGAGAGGAGGGACGGGTAGAGCCGATGGAACCGGCGGAGCCTGTGGGAGTTGTTACGCCCATAGCGGAATTTCTGGGAGCAGTGGAAGTCTGGACGGGAGCCGTGGTGGCGTTGGTCGCCTTGGGAATAGTGGGAGCCGCCTTGCTTTCCTCGGAAGAAGAGGAGCCGCAGCCTGTTGCGGCGAGCGCCATGGTCGTCGCCATGACTGCAGATACGATAACTGCGATTGTTTTCTTCATATTAAAAAGTCTCCTTTTGCTTCTTTTCCCTTAGCATAACACAAAAAAGCGGAAATTTCAATCATTTTCCGCTTTTTTTCTTGCATATTCTCGTTTTTACCGCATTATTCACGCCATTTTCACGCAAAATGCAGATATTTCACATCATAATCAAATAGATTTTACAGGAATGTGTGCTCACTTCTCGCAATAACGTCAAGCTGCTGCTCGCGGGTGAGGTCGATAAACTTCACCGCGTAGCCCGAAACACGGATGGTGAAGTTGGCATATTCGGGCTTTTCGGGGTGCTCCATGCAGTCTCTGAGCTTGTCCACGCCGAACACGTTCACATTCAGGTGGTGCGCGCCCTGGTCAAAGTAGCCGTCGAGGATGTGCCAGAGATTATCCACGCGCTCCGCCTCATTGTGACCCAGCGCGTTGGGGCTGATGGTCTGCGTGTTGGAAATGCCGTCGAGCGCGAACTCGTAGGGCAGCTTCGCAACAGAGTTGAGCGAAGCCAGCAGACCGTTCTTCTCGGCGCCGTAAGCGGGATTCGCGCCGGGCGCAAAGGGAGCGCCCGCCTTTCTGCCGTCGGGCGTCGCGCCCGTCGCCTTGCCGTAAACGACATTGGAGGTGATGGTCAGAATCGAGGTGGTCGGCTCGGAGTTGCGGTAGGTGTGGTGCTCGCGCACCTTCTTCATAAACGCCTTGAGCAGCCAGATGGCGATCTCGTCGGCGCGCTCGTCGTCGTTGCCGTAGCGCGGGAAGTCGCCCTCCACCTCATAATCGACGATCAGACCCTTGTCGTTGCGGATGGCCTTGACCTTGGCGTACTTGATGGCGCTGATGGAGTCCACCACATGGGAGAAGCCCGCGATGCCCGTCGCAAAGGTGCGGCGCGTGTAGGTGTCGATGAGCGCCATCTCCGCCGCCTCGTAGTAGTATTTATCGTGCATATAGTGGATCAGGTTGAGCGTATTCACATACAGCTCCACCAGCCAGCTCATCATGGCGTTAAACTTGTGCATTACCTCGTCATAGTCGAGATACTCCGAGGTAACGGGCGCGATCTCGGGTCCGATCTGCTCCATGGTGGTGATTTCCACACCGCCGTTGAGCGCGAAGATCAGGCACTTCGCGAGGTTGGCGCGCGCGCCGAAGAACTGGATCTCCTTGCCCGTCTGGGTGGCGGAAACGCAGCAGCAAATGCTGTAGTCGTCGCCCCACACGGGACGCATGACGCAGTCGTTCTCGTACTGGATGGAGGAGGTGTTCACGGAGATTTTCGCCGCGTACTTCTTGAAGGTCTCGGGGAGACGGGACGACCAGAGCACCGTGAGGTTCGGCTCGGGAGAGGGTCCCATGTTTTCGAGGGTGTGCAGGAAGCGGAAGTCGTTCTTGGTGACCATGTGTCTGCCGTCCATGCCGATGCCCGCCATTTCCAGCGTTACCCACACGGGGTCGCCCGAGAACAGCTCGTTATAGGAGGGGATACGCGCAAACTTGACCATGCGGAATTTCAGCACCAGGTGGTCAATCAGCTCCTGCGCCTGCGCCTCGGTGAGCGTGCCCTCCTCCAGGTCGCGCTGAATGTAAATATCGAGGAAGGTGGAGATGCGTCCCACGGACATCGCCGCGCCGTTCTGCGTCTTGATCGCCGCAAGATAGCCGAAGTAGAGCCACTGCACAGCCTCCTTGGCGTTCTTGGCGGGCTCCGAAATATCGAAGCCGTAGATCCGCGCCATCTCCTTCATGCCCTTGAGCGCGCGGATCTGCTCGGCGATTTCCTCTCTGAGGCGGATGTGCTCCTCGCTCATGTTTCTGCCGCCGCAGTAGAACAGATCCTTTTCCTTCATCTCAATGAGATAGTTCAGACCGTAGAGCGCCACACGGCGGTAGTCGCCGACGATCCTGCCTCTGCCGTAGGTGTCGGGCAGACCGGTGATGATGTGGCTGTGGCGCGCGCGGCGCATTTCGGGCGTATAGGCGTCAAATACCGCCTGATTGTGGGTTTTATGGTAATCGGTAAAGATTTTGTGCAGCGCGGGGTTGACCTGATAGCCGTAGGTGGACGCCGCCTGCTCCGCCATCTTGATGCCGCCGTAGGGCATAAACGCGCGCTTGAGGGGCTTGTCCGTCTGCAGACCGACGACCTGCTCCAGCTCCTTCATGCTCTCGTCAATGTAGCCGGGACCGTAGGCGGTCAGCGAAGAAACGACCTCGGTTTCACATTCCAGCACGCCGCCGCGGGCGCGCTCCTCCTTCTGCAGCTCCTGCAGACGACCCCAGAGCTTGTCGGTCGCCTCGGTGGGAGGCGCGAGAAAGCCTTCGTCGCCGTCATACATGGTGTAGTTGCTCTGAATAAACTCGCGGACATTGATGTCCTCTTTCCACTTTCTTCCTGTGAAGCCTCTCCATGCCACGTTCATGATTTCTTCGGGAATGCAGCTTTTCATTGGTCATCTACTCCTCTGCCGTCAATTGATGTGATGTCTGTCTGTATGATATCTGTTACGGATCGTTATGGATCGTTATGGATCGCGCTAAGCTTCGCCGCGCAAAATCCGCTCGGCATTTGCCACCCGCTCCGCGTCCGGCGGCAAAACGCCGTCCAGCGTGTAAGCGAGTCCCTGCTCCTTCCATTTGAAGGCGCCCATTGAATGATAGGGCAGCACCTCGATTTTCTCCACGTTTTGCAGCGCCGCGATAAAGTCGCGCGTGCGGCGCAGGTATCCGTCGTCGTCGGTAACGCCCGTGACCAGCACATGGCGGATCCATACGGGCTGCCGCCGCTCGGACAAATAGCGCAGCATATCCAGGATGTTGTCGTTCTTCTGTCCCGTGAGCTTCACATGCTCCGCAGGGTCGATGTGCTTGATATCGACCAGCAGCAGGTCGGTGCTGTCGAGCAGCCTTTCAAATTTGGAGAAAAACGGCTCGCGCCGCGTAAACGGCTGACCCGATGTGTCGATACAGGTATTGATGCCGCGCTGCTTCGCCTTTTGGAACAGCTCCAGCAAAAAGTCGATCTGCGCCAGCGGCTCGCCGCCGCTCACGGTAATGCCGCCCTCGCTGCCCCAGTAGGCGCGGTAACGCTGCGCGCGGTCGAGCAGCGCGTCGGCGGTCATGGGAGTGCCTCCCTGCGCGCGCCAGGTGTCCGCATTGTGGCAGTAGCGGCAGCGCATGGGGCAGCCCTGCAAAAATATCAAAAACCGCACGCCCGGTCCGTCGACCGAGCCGAAGGTTTCAACAGAGTGGATGTTGCCTGTCACCATAGCGATTCTCCCGATTCCGACTGAGTTTTTCCGTGTGTGCGGCTGCTTCTCTAAGTGTTATTATACACAAAAAAAACCGCCGGGTAAAGTCCGGCGGGAGGGAAAAATAAAATTCGGAATAAATGATATTTTATGACCTTTTCGTATCTATTTTTTGGTATAGTTGATTCTGTGCGCGTCGTCATAGACCTTGCACGGCGTGTGCAGATCCAGATAGGCGATATCGTGGTGCGGCACGCGCTGCTCCTCGGGCGGCGGCGTCATGTAATCGCCGAACACAAGCTCCAGATACTCCTTGTAGCCTGAGGAAACAGGCAGCTCAATGCCCTCGAAGGTCACATGGTCAACGCCGTCATAGATGTGCTTGGGATAGCGCACCTTCATCCAGTGCGGCCCCGAGCACAGCTCGGTCATATATTGGTTTTCCTCGCGCTTGTACCGCTTCATGTGCCGCTCGCCCAGCCGCCACAGCTTTTCGCGGATTTTCTTGCCGCGGAAAATGCCCAGCAGCAGCCTGCTGCCGAAGGCGACGGGTCCGCCGTGATTTTCGGGCACCACCTGCGCCATGAACAGCGAATAGAGCATCGTCCAGAAATACTGCCGCCTGCGCGCGAATTTGCCGTCGGGGCACACGTCGAGCGGGAACACGTCGATCACCAGCCCGTGCGGAATGTCCACATCCGTCTGGTTCGCCTTGACCATCGTGTAGTTGGTGTCGGTGACGGTGGCGAAAATATTGCCCGTGAACATCTTGCCGTCGGTGCGCAGCAGACGGAAGCGCCCGTCGGGATATTGCTCCTGCCACAGCGTGCAGAGCCGCTCGTAGTCGTCGCGCGGCAGCAGCAGGTCGATATCGTCGTCCCATGGGATAAACCCGCCGTTGCGCAGCGCGCCGATCAAACCGCCGCCGATGAAATAGAAGGTGATGTTGTTTTCCTCGCAAAAGCGTTTGAAGAAGCGCAGCATATCGAGCTGCGCCAGCTGCAGCTCCCTGAGCAGCGCAGGGGTGAGCTTGACCGTTTGTTGTTCCATAAGCAACCTCAGAATCCGCCGAACATCAGAAAGCAAACGCCCATGAGCAGCGGCTGGTGAATCAGATAAATCCAAAGCGTATATTTTCCGACAACATCCAACAGGGGAACGCCGCGCACAAAGAAGCGGTCGGCGTTCAGGCTGACAAGCGCGCGCCAGCCGAAAAAGCCGCAGACAAATAAAAACAGCCACGGAACCAGGGGGAAGTAATCGGTGGAATAAAAGCCCGCGTCGGGCAGGCCGACAGCCGCCAGCGGACGGAAGCGGTAGAGCGCGTCGGGCAGCCGCAGCAGCGGCACGTCAAAGAAGCCGACCGTGTGCGCGACGGGCATTCCGTAAAAGAAGGCGAAGAGCAGCAGGCTCACCGCCGCTCCCGTAAAGGGATTGCAGCGCTCCAACAGCCGCCGCAGCGCCTGCACAAGCAGGATGGCGGCGCCGATAAAGGTGAGAACGCCGAACACGATCACCTGACCGGGGATCGCTATCGCCGTCACCGCCGTGATCACTATGCCGCAGACGCTCACCAAAACGCCGTGCCGCCACGCGTGACGGGAAAAGTTGAGCGATACGCCCGCTATCAGGATAAAGGAGCAGCAGATGTACCGCTCCCACGCGACAACGGCAGGCTGCAGCGCCCAGCGCGCGTCTCCGCCGTATATCACGATAATATCATATAAAAAGTGGTACGCCAGCATGTTCAGCAGCGAAAGACCGCGCAGCGCGTCGATCAGCCGGTAGCGCACGCCGCTTACAGCTCCCTGTTGTTCCATGTTACCCGCGTGTTCTCCTCCACCTTTTTCTTCACCAGCTCAATGCGCTCCTTTGCGTTGCTGTTCTTGATTTTGCGCTGCCAGAACGGAATCTCAACCAGTCCCACAACGGTGCCGACGCCGTAGGCGATGTGCAGCAGCGGAAAGATAAGCGGCAGCAAAATAAACTGCGGCTGGATATTTTTCAGGGTGCAGCAGCTCACGGAGTTCACAAAGTCGAACATGCCGTAGAGCACGAGCAGCACCATCAGCGCGAACGAATGACCCATCAGGGCAAGCACGCCGCAGACCGCCAGCGTCATCACAAACACAAACGGCGCGAAGTGAAAATAAGAGAGGCAGCCGCGGCACTCGGACAGGGTCAGGCCTATCCATTTGCCGTTGCCGTATTTCTGCCGCACCATGTGCTTGAGCGTATTGCGCGAATGCTGGTACGAGATGATATCGGGGCAGCAGCACATTTTGTAGCCCGCCATGCGGATGCGGTAGTGGAACTCATTGTCCTCGGTTCTGCCCAGATCCTCATTAAAGCCCCCCACCTTGGCGATCACCTCGCGGCGATAGGCGGCGTGGAACAGGCTGTCCATATACTCCTTCTCGGTGGAGGGACGGCGGTAGCCCGCGATGGAGCTGCCGAACAGGGAATCCTCCGCCGCCAGCAGGGTCAGCTTCCACGAGCTGACGTTGGAGCTGATGTTGGGGCGTCCGCCGCCCACAACGTTCTCCCCCTGCCTGAGGTTATACACGTTGCGCGACACAAAGTTGCGCGGAATGCGCGCGTGGGCGTCCACACGGATCACCACGTCTCCCGTGAACACCATCAGCGCCTCGTTCCAGGAGGACGCCTGGTTCTTCTTGGGACAGCGCACGATTTTGACGTCGCGGAAGCCGTAGTCCGTTTCTTTGAAATGCATCATTTTCTCATAGGTGCCGTCGGTGGACATGCTGTCCACAAACACCACCTCGATTTTCTCGTGGGGATATTCCTGCAGGGCGATATCCCCGAACAGTCCGTCGATCGCCTCCACCTCGTTGAAGGCGATCATGCAAAGCGAAACGATCATATGTCACTCCCGCCGTTATCCAGCTCCAGCAGCCACCGCGCCGACATCAGCGAGGCAACCGAGAAATAGGGCAGAACATAAAGCGCAGGCACCACAAAAAAGCAGAGCGCGAACCAGCCGATAAACCTGAACATCAGGCGCAGCAGCTGACCGAAATGACGGAACGAAAAGCCGATTGTCCCGAAAACGCATTGTCCCACGCTCCGGTTCTCATTGAGCGCGTAGGCAAGCAGCGGATAGTGTACCAGCAGCATGTAAAGGATGACGCGCAGCAGCACGGTCACCACCGCCGCCAGCACGGTCAGGTAGTGCTGTACGGTAAAGGGCGTGTCAACCTGAAAGAGCTCGGGCATCAAAGCGCCCAGTATGCCGCTTGCATTGAGCATCGCGGCGGCAAGAGACCAGAGCGCGTAGAGCAGGAAATCGACCAGAACGGTTTTGAAATACAGCCCCGCGCTTCTGAAATAGTAAAATATGTCGCGGGAGGCGCATTCCTTTCTGACGGCTGTCGTCGCCGCCATGCGCAAAAATCCGTTCAGCAGAGGCATCGCCAGCAGAAGCACCGCCGTGAAGCCGAGCGCAACGGCAAGCGCTGCGGGGTTGTCAAAGGGCAGCTGCTCGCCGGAATCAATGTCCGGCACTCCCAGCAGCACCCCGACAAAATATTCAAGATACTCAACCAGCAGGAACGCCAGCATCGTCAGACCCGCCGCGGCGATGAGCTTGCTCAGATTGCCGCGCAGGGCTTTGCGCGCCTGCTGCATTACGATTTTTTCGGTAGTCATATTATCCTTCTTTGCTGTTTATTCACCGTCAATCCATGGTGTACAGGCGGTACATCGCCTCCAGACAAATCTGCGCGTGTCTGAAAAAGTTCTCCTTGTCAACGCTTTCGTTGGCGTTGTGCATATGGATGGGGTCCCCGGGGAAGTGCGGCCCGAAGGCGACGCCCCTGCCGCCGAGCTTGCGCGCGTAGGTGCCGCCGCCCGTGGCGTAGAGGACGGGCTTTTCTCCCGTCACGCTTTCATATGCCGCGCTCAGCTCGCGGATAAGCGGAGAATCCTTCTCCACATAGAGCGGCCGCTCGTGGTGAACCACCTCCACGTCCAGCCCGCTGTACTCCGCTACCGCCCTGAACTGGCGGATGATGTTGTCGCCGTTGACGGTGACGGGATAGCGGATATCAAAATACGCCTCGGCGGTGTTGCCCTCGATATGCACGATGCCGAGGTTCACCGTCAGCGCGCCCGAAACGCTGTCGCTCATTTTCAGCCCCAAAGACCTGCCGTTGGTCTCGCAGTTGAGGGCATAGTCGATAAAGGAGCAGAGCGTGCCCACCTCGTGAACGTCGTAGGCGTGGGTGATCAGGTCAATCAGCAGCGCGGCGGCGTTTTTGCCGTTCTGCGGCTCACAGGCGTGCGAGGACTTGCCGCGGCTGATGATCATTAACCCGTCAATGGTGTAGTTGAACTCGTAGTTGCCCTCGCCCGCGTCGGCAAGGCGCATCAGCAGCTGCTCGTCGTAGCCCGAGGAGTCGAGCATGACATACGCCAGATCGGGCACCGCGTTGATCGCCTTGCCCGCGTGGAACTGCGACACGACCTTCGCCTCGTTGGTGGGCGTGCTGACGCGCAGGTGCAGAATGCCCTTTTCGGCAAAGCAGATGCCGTAGTCGCTGTCCGGAGTAAACGCCATATCCGGCAGCGGCATTTTTTCAAAATAGCCGTCCATGTCGCGCATACCCGTCTCCTCCGCGGAGCCGAAGATGGCACGCAGCGTGTTTTTGCCCTGCACGCCGTTTTCCTTGAGGGCGCGCAGGCAGTAGAGATTCAGCAGCGCGGCTCCCTTGTCGTCGGCAATGCCGCGTCCGTAGAATCTTCCGTCGCGCTCGGTGAGCGCAAAGGGAATGACGTTCCAGTTGTTGCCGGCAGGCACCACGTCCACATGCGCCAGCACCCCGCAGAGCCTGCCGCCGCTGCCGAGCTGCACATGCACGCTCTTGTCGGTGACCATCTCGTACGCAAGCCCGAAGTCCTGCGCCCGCTTGAGCAAAAACGCCAGCGCGCGCTCGCATTCGCTGTCGCGTTCGCCGTCTATGGATTCAATGCCGATCAGATACGCCAAATCCCTGCGTATTTCGTCCTTGTAAGCCAGTATTTTTTCTCCGAATAACATAAGCCTCTCCATCCCGTTATGCTATTTTCCGCTGACGCGCCGCCGTCACGCCTCCTGACAGGCGGGCGCCGTCCGTGAACGCCGTCTGTTTCTCACTCTGTATACCGCCACCGCCGTCACATAAGCCGCGTAGGCAGCCGCCGCGCCGATGCTGACGGCAACGCCCAAACGGAAGCCGGGGGTGCGGTAGGTAAATTCAATTTCACTCTTGCCCTCGGGCACCTCCACCGCCATGAAGCCGTAGTTCACCTTTTCCACCCGTGCCTGAACGCCGTTGACGGTCGCCGTGAAGCCGTCGCTGTAGGGCACGCTGAAAAAGAGCAGGGTCTTGCCGCCCGTGCGGTTGTCAAACGACGCCTTAAAGCCCTCCTTGGTGTAGGCAAAGGAGGAGCAGGCGTTTTTCCTGAGGGTATCGGCGCGCGCCGCGAGCTGCTTGGTACCGTAGGTATAGGTGTCGACCTCGCTTTCAAAGGAATCCGGGTCCGCGCCGTAGAGCTTGTAGTAATCCTTGTCATAGTAGCCCGTAATGCTGCCGTAGCGCTTCATCTGCTCATGCGTGAGCACCATGGCGTTGAGGATCGCCTCGGAACGGCAGTTGGTTTTGAGCCGTTCAAATTCCTCCTGCGTAACATAAGCGTCGTAGGCAAAGCCCATGGGCACATAGTTTTCGTTTTCGTATATATTAAAATCGTTGGAGGTTTTCAAGAGCCTCCAGCCGGGCATCTTGGTGTTGCCCTCGTCGTCGATAAAGCAATCGTCGTTGGCGGGGTCGTTGCTGTCGAGCAGGTCGTCAAAGAAATATTTGCAGCTCAGCAGCGTGCGCAGCCCGTAAACGCTGTAGTCGGGACGCGAGGCAACGTCGCGGGTAATGCCCATTTTATCATAGAACTGCATAATGGAGGTGGACACGGAGCTTTGGAAGCAGTTGATGCTCGGCACCCGCCAGAACATCGCGGTGTTGTCAACGCCCTCAAAGAAGTCGCTGCGCACCTCCTCCAGATCGTCTATCTCAATTTTGTCGCGCGCATTGATGATGTGCGACTTGATGCTGTCGGTGGAGCCGCTGACGATAACGCCGTGACCGATGATCAGCAGCGAGCTGACAAGCGCAACGCCCATCGCCGCGGCGATCATTACCGCCGAGAAGCCGCGCCTGCGCCAGAGCTTTTTATAGATGAGCACAAAGGCGAGCAGGCTGAGCATCGCCATCAGCACATACAGCCAGAATTTTTCATAGGAGCTCTGCACGCCGAGCGAATAGCTCGTAACGCCGTTGTTGTCGTTTTCCTTGGGCATCACGCCGATGAGCACCGCCGCGCCGACGGTCAGACCCGTCGACCAGACAACGGCGCGCTTCCAGTCGGTTTCGCTGTTTTCGATGGCGCGCACCGAGGCGAGCACGAACAGCAGCACGAGCATATAGAACCAGCGCGCGTAGTAGATGGAGCTGTTCATCAGCTGGAACATGCTGTTGAGCACGGGGATCATGGCGAACAGCATCAGCAAAACGATCAGCTTTTTCAGCCAGTCGCGCGTTCTCAGCTGCAGATAGCCGATGACGCCCGTCACGCCGAGCAGCGGAAGCCATCCCGCCACCGACGCCCACTTGCAGTTGGACTCGGGCGTGAACACGGGCATCGCGGGCAGATCGGCGGGAAACAGAAAGCTGAGGACGATCAGCCAGTACTTCTGCTCCTTCACATATGCCAGCGACTCCCAGCCGTGGGGGAAGGAGTCGAGACGCGGGTTGCCCATCAGACCGATCACGCTAGGAACCAGCACAAACGCCGTAGCCGCAAAGCCGATAACCACCTCGGCGGCAAGCAGCAGGAACTCCGTTATGCGGAAGCGGTAGGTCTTGGTGAAGCAGAGCATCAGGAAATACAGCAGCACAAACAGCGCCTGCCCCACAAAGAAATAGTAATTCACCACGCAGGCGGCAAATACCGCCACCGCGAACAAGCCGCGCCGCTTGTCATAGAGGAAGGCGTCCAGCGCCGCCAGCAGCAGCGGGAACATGATCATCGGCTCGTGGAAGTGGAAGAAAAAGACGTTGTAAATGGAAAAGCCCGAAAACGCGTAGAGAAGTCCGCCCAGCACCGCCATGCTTTTGTTCTCGACATAGCGCTGCAAAAACAGGTGCGCTGCCAGCGCCGCGCAGGCGAATTTGAGAATCAGCAGCGGCCCGATCAGATTCGGCACCATCTCGTTGGGGAACGGAATCGTCATCCAGAAGAAGGGGCTGCCCAGCAGATAAAAGCTGTAGCTCGCCAGGTTGTCGGTGCCGAGGTCGGTGAGATGGTTCCAGCCGAGGTCGCCGCTGCGCACCAGGCTGTGCATCATCTGATAGAAGGGAATCTCCTGCACGTTGAAATCGCCGTAGTAATAAAACACGCCGCCGTTGTAAATAATAAACGGCAGAAACAGCACCGTCGCAGCGAGCAGCGCTATTCCGAAGGTCAGGAGCGGATAGAGTCCGTTCCTCGGGGAGGCAGGGCGTTTGAGGCGTTTTGGCATGGGAAATTCTCCGTTTCTGTTTCCGTGATTGCGTGAAAAGCAGGTGAAAAATAGCGCGTTGCGGTTGACTTGCTTCACCCTATCATGGTATATTCAGTTTATTATATCACATTGACAAACACAATGCAAACGAATTTACGTTTTTTTGGATAAGAAATTGAGGAGGAAACGGGATGGAACCGTCACATTTTTACGCCATGCTCTCGCGCATGAAATACATAAACCGCTGGGGTTTGATGAATAATACGCAATATGAGAATATCAGCGAGCACAGCCAGCAGGTGGCCATCCTCGCCCACTGCCTCGTGCTGATACACAACAAGCGCTTCGGCGGCTGTCTGGACGCGGAGCGCGCGGCGCTGCTGGCGGTGTTCCACGACGCGACCGAAATCATCACGGGCGACATGCCCACCCCCATCAAATACGCCAACCCCGCCATCCGCGACGTCTACAAGCAGGTGGAGGACAAGGCGGCGGACAGGCTGCTGGAGCTGCTCCCCGAGGACTTCCGCGCGGAATACAGCGCCATTCTCAAGCCGCAGTCCGAACGCGACCGCGAGCTGTCGGTCTATGTCAAGGCAGCCGACCGCTTTTCCGCGCTGATCAAGTGCATGGAGGAAATGCGCATGGGCAACGACGAGTTCCGCATGGCGCGCGAGACCATCGAGCGCTCCCTGCACGACATGCGCCTGCCCGAGGCAGAGGTGTTCTTTTCGGAATTTCTCCCCTCCTTCAACCTCGCGCTCGATGAAATACAGGAATAACCGCGCCGTGCCGCGCCATAAAATTAGACAGTATTGCCGCTTTTTTACTGTCAAATTTTGTCAGGTGAACTTTTTATAATTCTCTGAGGGAATTATTGAAGCGGATAGTGTGGTATAATGAATAGGATATATGCAAATTCACCCCTTTTACAGGAGGAATAATATGGCGAACAGAACAAAAGGCGAAAACATGGTGGACATCAGCTCAGACAAACAGGTTCGCAAGCTTTACAAGAAAAAAGGCAGAGGCCTGCGGACGTTTACGCTGGTGCTGTCTGTCATCCTGCTCCTCACGGGCTCCGCTTTCGTGGGACTGAACCTTTATATTGAGACGCACCGCAGGTTTGAGGGCAACTACGAATACATGGGCGATGAAAAAACCAAAAAGCGCGCCACGGCGGACACCGTGACAACGCTGAAAAACAGCGACCTGCTGCAGAACTCCAAGGTGCTCAACATCATGCTGTTCGGCGAAGACAACAAGCACGAGGAAGAGCACGGCAGAACCGACACCATGATCATGCTGTCCATTGACAACGTACACAAGAAGCTCAAGCTGACCTCCTTCCAGCGCGACACCTATGTGTATATTCCCGGGCAGGGCTACGACAAAATCAACGCCTCCTACACCCTCGGCGGCGCAACGCTGTCCATCAAGACCATTCAGGCGAATTTCGGCGTCAAAATCGACCGTTACGCGGTGGTAGACTTTGACAGCTTCAAGGACATCATCGACACCCTCGGCGGTGTGGAGATAGAGGTCACCAAGGACGAAATCGAATACATCAACTATCAGATGTACAAAAACGGCCAGTCAAACGGCAACCGCCACACCATCACCGCCAAGCCCGGCGTTATCCGGCTCAACGGGCAGGAGGCGCTGTGGTACTCGCGCAACCGCGGTCTGACCATCGGTGAGGACGACAACGAAATCGGCATCAGCGGCGACGACTGGGACAGAACCGCGCGCCAGAGAAAGCTGCTCACCAAGATGGTCACCGACCTCAAGGGAGCGGGGCTCAGCGACATTGTGGAAATCGTCAACAAGGTGGGTCCCAAAATCACCACCAACCTGAAGAAGGACGAAATCATGGGTCTGGTTTCCAACGCGCTGACCTACATCAGCTATGAAATCAAGCAGACCTACGTTCCCAAGGAGGGACTGTGGTACTACAACAACCCGGGCGACGACTCCTGGTATGTCGCAGGCTCCTGCATCCACATCACGGACATGGAAGCGCAGCGCAAGGCGCTGGCGGACTTCGTGTATGAGGATTTGGTGCAGTAAGCATCCGGCTATTGCAAAAGCAAAGAGCTGTTATTTCACCCTTTGGGCGGATAACAGCTCTTTTTTTGTTTATGCTATTTCAGTGCCCCTCACGCGTTTTGCGTACAATTACCTGCGGCGCTTTCTGGACTTGAAATCCTCGTTGATTTTGCGGTTCCAGCAGAGGGACATCGGAGCGTTGCAGCGCATATTGGACACCGCCTCGGACACCGCCTCATATACGACCGACGTGCCCTTTGCGTCGGCGTGATAATTAACGGCGTTCCGCTGCGCGATACCGTAGCTTCTTGCGGTGGCGATGGCGTCGATATTGGCGCCGATGAACAGGAACTCCCAGCCGTATTTCTCCTGCTCCTTCTCAATCAGCTTTTTGATATCTCTGCCGCTGTAGCGCTTGCTGGCGTTCTCCATGCCGTCGGTGATGATGACGAACATGGTGTGCGCGGGGACGTCCCCGCGGCGGGCGTACTTGTGGATGTTGGCGATGTGGTGAACAGCGTCGCCGATGGCGTCGAGCAGGGCGGTGCAGCCGCGGACGGTGTAATCGTGACAGGTAAGGGGCTTGACCCACTCAACGGGAAGGCGGTCATGGAGCACCTGCGTTTCATGGTCAAAGAGGACGGTGGAAACATACGCCCTGCCCTCCTCCTTCTTCTGCTTCTCCAGCAGGGAATTGAAGCCGCCGATGGTGTCGCTCTCCAGTCCTCCCATAGAGCCGCTGCGGTCGAGGATGAATACCAGCTCGGTGATGTCGTTGGTGTTGGCGGTTGTATTGGTTGTAGTTTCAAATGTTGTCTTTTTCATAGCGGTAACCTCCGTAAGTTTTATTGTGTCACTATTATAACACCCCT
>ONEN01000027.1 GCA_900316815.1 uncultured Eubacteriales bacterium
GAGGAGGACATGGCGTGCTGCCCCATATGCGGCTTCACGCTGCTCGGCAACATGGCTGCCGCGCCCGCCGTTCTGGAGGAGTACCGCAAAAAGCGGCTGGGCGATATCAGCATCTCCGTCAGGTTTTATTATTACCGCTATAACCGCGACGGCGAGCTGGAGGAAGAAAAAAACGAATATGTCAAGGTGGCGGACGCTTTGGCGCTGACCGACGGCAAGGTCCTTTGGTTCGGCGGGCTGTTTGACGCCACCGCCGTGAGACGCAGCATCACGCTGGATGTCCGCATAGACAGAGGCGCAACGGCGAGCCGTGCGCAGCTGACCGCGCAGAACAAGGGCGAGCTGAGCTGCGGCAGACTGGGCGTCAGACTTGACGGGGGCTTCCGCGCACGGCTGGTCGTGGGCGATGAATCCCGCTACATTGTAACAAACAGTATTGCGTTGCTTCCGGCCAACGCAAAAACATAGGAGGTACGGAAAAACCATGGGAATTATATTCGGAAAGAAAAAGAAAGAGGAAAAGAAGCAGGAGACTGCTCTGCCCAATGCGGTCAATCAGGCGATAAAGGAGGAAAAGGAAAAGCAGGAAACGCAGAAGGAGCTTGATAAAAACCGGAAGTTAAAGGAACAAATCAAGCAGGGCTTTGCCGATTTGAGGCTGCCCGATGTCGCGCAGAAGAGCCGCAAGGCCGCCGCTGAAAACGAGGCAAAGCTGAACAGGCTGTGGAAAGCCGTTCAGCGGATGCAGCCCGGTGAGGGCGATGAAAGCGACGCCAAGATGAGCAAGCTGTGGGACATGGAAAAGGATGTCTTCATTGTGCCGGGCGGCTATTCCGAAAAGCCGACGGAGGAAAACGGCATTCCGAAAACCAATCTGGACGTCTATAACCGCGCCATCGAAAGTCTTGCGCGCGGTTATCAGGCCAAAACGGCTGTCGACGCTGTGCAGTACGGCGCCAATGAGTTGGACGGCTTCGTGGTGAATTTTCTCGGCAACCTCCGCAGCGCGATAGAATCAGGCCGTGCCATGAAGGCGAACGCCTGCATCGATATGATCAAATATGTGCTGGTGGTGGGCTATCGCTATGAGGACGCAAGCGACCCGGAAAAATTCGAAAAGCGCATTCAGAGAAAGGTGGATTTTATTCAGAATATCGGCAAGCACCTGATTGAGAATGTGGATTATTACTACACGCTGCTGACCCAGTATGAGCTGGAGGAGGAGCGCTACGCGCAGGTGACCGGTGAGTATGACCGCGTGGTGGAGCCGTACATCAACGAGTGTCCGCCCGACGTTCATGAAAAGCTGAACCGGCTCGGCTTTAAGCGCGCCATGCGGGAGCTGCCCGCGGGCGACGACGCCAGAAAGTATCTGGGCATTATGCTCGCCGCCGAGTCCTATCTCACCCGCGCCATCATGAGCAGCCTGCGCCTGGAGGCGTTCTCCATGGAGATCCTGAGAGAGCGCGCCAATCTGCAGGAGCTGGTACACGAGTGCAAAAAGGCGTACCTGCTCTCGGGCGACGAATTCAACTTTGAGGAGCACAGCCGCGTAATTGAGACGATCCAGCGCAGAAATATCGACGAAATCAATACCCTGAACGACATGGCGGCGCGCGAGTCCGAGCATAATACGAGGATGCGTTCGCTGCTGAAGGAGGCTGCGGAGAACGAGAAGCTGGCTTTCCAGATCGGCCAAGCACAGAGGGCGATCGATAATTACAATAATCTTCGAAAGCGCAACCAAAAGCTCAAGCACAACGAAAGTGTGACGCGCATTGAAAACGAAAAACGCAACGCTGTTCTGAAGCAGGAAGAGGAAGCGCGTATTCAGCAGCAAAAGGAGGAACTTGAGCGGATAAAGGAGAGGGAAGCGCCTCAGGTGAACGATCAGTTGATTCTTGACGAAATGTGAGCATAAGGAGGGATAACCGTGGCTTTTGAAAGCTTTAAGCTGAACCGTAAATTAAGAAAAGAAGAAAAAAAGGTAGAGAAAAAGGAACAGTACGCCAAGGACATTTCCAAAGGAAATGACCAGCTGACCGATTTTGCGCACAGAACCGGAGAGGCGAACAAGAAGATCCACGTTGAAAAAGCGGTTTCCAAGAACATTGAAACCGCGAGAATCAACGCGGAGATCCGCGAGGCGCGCCAGAATCTGTTTATCCAGAGGGATCGCCTGCTCCACCGTCTGATCACCTTTAACAAGGAATACAGAGACATTCTCACCAAGCCCGACACGCCTGTCAAGCAGCGCGAGCTGAAGCGCTGCTCCACGGGCGCCAAGAACGCCGCCTACGCGCTCTCGATGGTGGACAGCGCCATTGACCGCCTGGATAACCTCCGTTCGGAAATGGAGTGGAAGGACATCATGCACGAGCTTACCCAGGGCTACAAGCTGATGAACGCGATCTCCACCGGCTCCGACGTGATGAACCGTCTGGCGTTCTGGCTGCAGAAGGCAAGGCACGACATCAAGACCGACATTTCCGTGGAGTCGATCGAAAGATATTACGGCAGACCCATCGAGGATCTGCTGGAGGAGCAGACCGGCGCCGCCGGCGCGGCGGAAATGCTGGTGGACAACTCCCTGCTCGACCTCAACGACGAGGACGCTGTGCTGGATTCCGTCAGATGGGGCACCGCCTTTACGGTCATGCCCACCGTTGCCGCCGGCGTCGCCGAGGAGATAAGCCAGAAGGCGAGAAGAACCGGCACGGAGCCTATCTTTGAGAAGCCCGGCGAGACATATGAATCGGTGCAGGATTTTTCGGCGATGGACATCGACGACATGCCCAGCATGATGTAGGAACAAGGAGGAATGTCAAATGGACAGCACATTGCTGAGAAATCTTAAAACAAAAGAAAACCGCTGCCGCAACCTGCAGCAGCAGGCGGACGAGGTGTGGAAGAACAGCGGCCGCAAGCCGAGCGAGCAGCAGTGCATCCTGCTGCAGCGCGCCGCCGACCTGGAATCCGAGATGGCGGGACTGACCATCGGCGCGGAGAGCGAGCACCACATCCGCGAGAAAAACCGCCTCGACTACGAGATCATGCAGATCCGCAGCGAGCTGGAAAAGAAGTCCGGCGGCAAGACCAAGCTGACCAATAACAACGGCAAGGGCAACGGCAAGAACACAGGCGCCGACGACGAGAGAACCAAGGACGAGCAGGAGCTTGACCGCGCGGCGCGCACCTGGTACAAGGAAAAGCCCAAGTATTCCTTCGAGGACGTAGCGGGCATGGAGGAGCTCAAGAAAAAGCTCAAGGGCTGCATTGCCGATTCACAGGCGGATAACCTGCGCTCCTACCTGAAAATTCCCAAGCTGAACTCCTACTTCTTCGTGGGACCTCCCGGCTGCGGTAAAACCTACATCATCGAGGCGTTCGCGCACGAGCTGATGGATCAGGACTACAAGTTTATCTCCATCCTCGGCTCCGACATCATCAGCAAATACGTCGGCGCCGCCGAGAAGAGCGTGACCCGTCTGTTTGAAGAAGCGGCGAACAACGCGCCCTGCATTGTGTTTGTGGATGAAATCGACAGCCTCTGCAAAAACCGTTCGCTTCCAAATCTGCCCGAATACGCGGCGAATATCACCACCTCCTTCCTCACGGGCTACAACCGCATCCACACCGAGGATTCCAACGTTATCTTCATCGCCGCCACCAACTATCCCAACCGCGTTGACGCCGCCATGCTCGACCGCGCCGAGATCATCCGCCTGCCGCTCCCCGACAAGGAAGCCAGACGCGCCGCGTTCGTCCGTTACTTCGACGGCATTGTCACGCTCAAAAGGGACCTCACCTTTGACAAGATGGCGGACAGGACCTGGCGCTTCAATTACCGCGACATCGAGCGTCTGACCTCCGCGCTGAAGCTGGCGCTGTTCCGCGATGTGCTCGACCTGTTCGGCGACCAGGCTGTTGCCATCGACGCGCTGCAGTCCGGCAAGTACCAGCTCTCGCTTGAAAAGTTTGAGTCTGTTCTGGAGAACTTCAAGCCCTCGCCCAAGGAGCTGATCATCAACGACCTGGTCGACTGGGAAAAATCCGTTCAGTCCGTGGTGGACTTCGCGGAAACCGACCTCGCCTCCCTCTACGACTGCGAGCGCCCCGTCGCCGCAAAGCCGGCGCGCGCGGCGGCGCCCTCCGTGCAGGAGGAGCCGCAGGCTGAGGAACCGCAGCCCGAGGAGGTCGTTCCCCTCCGCACGGAGCCTGTTTATCCGCTCAGCGATGCATTTACCGTAGATCCCCTGCTGGGCGTCGCGGATATCCGCTTTGCCATCGGCGCGCGTCCCGCGACGGATGTTAAGGTCGTTATCAACAGCACGCTCGTCGTGCCCGAGGCCGACGGCGACAACTATCACTTTGTTTTCGAGCCCGACGAGGACGACAGCGAGGTAGATGTGTTTGTCAGAGACGCGGGCGGCTACATCGGCTCGTTCACCGCTGTAATCAAAAAGGCGATCGCCGCCAACAAGGATTTTGATATTTAAGCTATTTGATTAAGAATACGATCATTCACAGCCGCCGCAACGGCGGCTGTGTCTTCCTATGTGACTTGATAATGAGATATGATGATACAGAATAACATGACCTTTGACGAGCGCTTCCGCGCCTGCTTCGGCGACATGAGCGTGCGCAAGTCTGCCGAGAACACCAAGTTTTTCGCCGATCAGAGCCTGCCCTCCTTTATCAGGGACTGGCTGATGATGCGGTTCTCGGACAGGAACGGCGTCATTGACGCGCGGAAGATTTCCGAATACGTCAAAAAGACCGTTCCCAAGCAGGAGCAGTGGAACAACATGCTGGTGGATATGCTCCACTACAACCGCGCCGCGCGGTTCCTCGCCAAGGTAAAAATAGATTTTGACATGAAGAAAAAGCAGGCGCTGTTCTCCCTGCCCGACTTCGGCGTGCCCGCGCACAAGGGCGACGCGGTGGTCAACTGGGACGTCATTGAAAAGCACCGCGACGACCTGCTGTCCTCCACGGATGTGTGGGGCATCGTCACCGTGCGCTGCGAGCCTGACGACAAGAAGGACACCTATATTTTCAAGCTTGTCGATTTCACCTCCTTCTGTCCCTATCATGTGGACGTGAACTACTTCATCAAGGCGCGCGAGTGCTTTACCACCGAGGAGTGGATCGACATCGTTCTCGGCGCCATCGACTACAACGCGCAGGGCTACGCTACGCAGACCGAAAAGCTGGCTATGCTCAAGCGCCTGCTGCCCTTTGCGGAGCGGCGCGTCAACCTGATCGAGCTGGCGCCCAAGGAGACGGGCAAGTCTTATCTGTTCTCGCAAATCAGCCAGTACGGCTGGCTGGTCAGCGGCGGCAGCATCTCCCGCGCGAAGATGTTCTACGACATCAGCAAGCGCACCAACGGACTGGTTTCCAACTACGACTATGTGGCGCTCGACGAGATACAGAGCATCAAATTCACCGACCCCTTGGAAATGCAGGGCGCGCTCAAGGGCTATCTGGAGAGCGGCGAATACCATGTGGGCAGCTACCGCGGCATCGGCAGCGCGGGCTTTATCCTGCTGGGCAACATCGACACCGCCTCCATGGACACCGACGCCGACATGTTCGCGCACCTGCCCTCCATTTTCCACGAGTCGGCGCTTCTTGACCGCTTCCACGGCTTTATCGCGGGCTGGGATATTCCCAAAATGCGGGAGAGCCTCAAGGCAAACGGCTGGGCGCTGAACACCGAGTATTTTGTGGAGATCCTCCACGCGCTGCGCGGCGAGTCGGTTTACCGCTCGGTGGTGGACAGGCTGCTCTGCATAGGCCCCGACGCCGCCACCAGAGACACCGAGGCGGTCAAGCGGCTGTGTACCGCGTTCCTGAAGCTGCTGTTTCCGCATGTGACGGACGTCTGCCGCGCCGATCCCGCGGAATTCAGAAAGTATTGTCTTGATCCCGCTCTCGAAATGCGCGGCATCATCAAAAAGCAGCTGGGAATTATCGACCCAGGTGAATTCGGCGGCAAGTCCATGCCCGCCATCACCGTTAACGGGGAAGAAGCTTGACAGACAAAGTGAGGTGCGACATGGCAGAGCCGACAGCAATTAATTGGAAGAAAGCGCAGATTTCCTGCGAAACCGTCAAGAACATGGGGATCCGGGTCACGGATACCCTCAACGAAAGTCCCAACAGGTTGATCGGCTACGAGGAATACATCGACGTGTTCCGCAGTGTGATCCCGCTGGCGGCGTTTGACGAAAGCGGGGGCGTCAGCGAGTGGCAGGACTTTGACGAGATTTTTCCCGAGGTGTTTCCCGGGATGCAAAAGACGAGCTCCGCCTTCCTTTTGTCGGGGGAGACGGGCTGCGGCAGACACACGGCGGACAGGACCATGATGAGCGTGGTGCTGTCCACGCTGGAGGACGCCTTTTATGAAGAGGCGGCGGACGATAGCTTTGACATTGCGGAGGAGCCGGATTTCAATGAGTTTCTCCGCTTCTACAGGCTCCCTGCCGCCTGCTTTCAGGCGGAAACCGACAGGGCGCTGCTGCGGGCGGTGGGAGAGGTGTTTTCCCAGATGCTCGCGCTGGCGGCGGAGAATCCGTCCGTCATCTGTTATTTCTCGCTCGGCAGCGTGACCCCCGTGCTGGAAAATCCCAAGGCGGCGCGGCGGTTCGTCAGCTGCATGAACCGTCTGACGGGCGACACGCGCGCCCACTGCATCGTCACCTGCCTCTATGACGGCAGGGCGTCCGAGCTGCCCGATAGGCTCAAGCAGCCGTTTTATGTGCTGGAATTTGAGCCGCCGGCGGAGAAGTACCGCCGGGAGTACTTTCACTACCTTTCCGAGCGCTATCCCAACATCCGCGCCGGACTGACAGAGGACGAGCTGACAGAGAAAACCGAGGGCTTCACCTTTGCGATGATCAAGCAGTTTACCGCCTATATGATGATGGCGGTCAAGTCGGAGGTCATGGCAAAGGGACGGAACATGGAAAACTATCTGTATTATGCCACCATTCCCGCGGACGAGGTCATCAACGTACCGAAGGAAAAGCTGGAGCGCTTCCTGGCGATGATCGCGCAGGCGCGGTATGTGCCCAAGGCGCCGCCCGTCCCCGTTCAGACGGCTATGCCTTATTATCAACCGCCGCTGCCGGTACAGCCGCCCGACGGTGTCAGCCCCGGTAACGAGAATAAAGGCAAAGAGGACAAAGAAGTAAAGGGAAAAGATGATGAGCCTCCCGAGATGGAGGAGATCGACACGCCGGACGAGCTTTTCAAAAAGCGCAGCGGACTGATGCGGTCGGTGTATTATGCTGATACCGATTTGTATGGGGAAAACAGCTTTAAGCCGGCAGGCTTTGAAGAGAGAGGGATACGGCTGGAACAATTCCTGCGCACCGCTTACGAAAAGGGCTACAAGCGGCTGGAAGATATGGAGGAAGCGTTCTTCCGGCACAGCGGCGAGGGCGTGATCATCCGCCCGAAGGACGCCTCCCGGCTGGTTCCCAAGGACGAAATCGCTCCCGTTCCCGAGGGCGTTCCGCTGTACCGCGAGGTGATCGTCGAGGGCAAGGCGCAGCTGCCGTATTTGCAGCACCTCGGCGTTGACAGGGAATGGATGGCAAAGCGCTTGGAGCAGCACGGTTATTACTCCGCCAAGGACGTTTTCCTTGGAATCTGCAGCGAGGACGGCGACCTGATCATTTATCCTTATTAATTCATTAATGCAATACCGAAAACGATAACGAAAAGAGACCGACCCCCGTCAGGGAGCCGGTCTCTTTCTGAATAATTGACCATGTTATTCCATATACTTATCCATATACTGTGAACGGAAACGGCAGCTTGGCATCAGCTGAATTTCCGGCTTTCCGCCACTGCCAGACGGTCGCAGCGCTCGTTTTCGGGGTGTCCCGCGTGTCCCTTCACCCAGACGATTTCCACCTGATGGACGTCGCAGAGGTCGAGCAGCGCGCCCCACAGCTCGGGATTGAGCGCGGGGTCTTTTTTGTTGCGCATCCATCCGTTGGCGCGCCATTTTTTCGCCCAGCCCAGCTTGAGGGCGTTGCATACATATTGGGAGTCGCTGTAGAGCGTGACGGCGCACGGTTCCTTGAGCGCCTTCAGCCCCTCTATGACCGCCGACAGCTCCATGCGGTTGTTGGTGGTGTTCGCCTCGCCGCCGGACAGCTCCTTTTCCACACCGTTATAGCGCAGAATAGCGCCCCAGCCTCCGGGGCCGGGATTGCCGCTGCAGGCGCCGTCGGTAAAGAGTTCAACCTTTTTCATTTCATTACCTTCCTTTCGGGTATTGCCCCTATTTTATAACAAAATGCTCTCAAAGGCAAGAGAAAAAGGAAAAAAGTGGGAAAAAGTATTCCTCACGGTGTGTATATTTCTTTTTCGTTCTTGACAGACAGGGGCTTTTTGCGGTAAAATAAACTGAATATATATACTGGGTCGGAGTATATGCTATTGTCATTTTTTACTATTTGAACGGAAAAAACTATGATGGAGGTATTATTTAGTGAGTGCAAAAAACCAGAATAAAAACTATAAAGCGAAGCAAAACTGGTACTCCAAAAACGGCAGAGGCAATCAGGGAAGAAAGGGTTCGGGAAGCAAGCTGGGCAGGAGGATGAACGTAAGAACGCTCCCGCCCGTCAAGAAGCCGCCCGTCAGGGTATCCTTTCTGGGCGGACTGAACGAAATCGGCAAGAACATCACGCTCATCGAGTGCGAGGGCGACATCCTCATTGTGGACTGCGGTATGGCGTTCCCCGACGGCGATATGCTGGGCGTGGATCTGGTGATCCCCGATTTTTCCTACATTGTGCAGAACGTTGACCGCGTGCGCGGCATTGTGCTGACCCACGGTCACGAGGACCATATCGGCGGTCTGCCGTTTCTGCTGTCAAAGGTCAACGTGCCCATCTACGGCACGCCGCTGACGCTCGGCTTGGTGGAAAACAAGCTGCGTGAGCACAGCCTGGTGAACAAGGCGAAGCTCAACGTGGTGAACGCGGGCAGCACCATCACGCTGGGCTGCATGGATATTCTGTTCATCCATGTCAACCATTCCATTCCCGACGCGGTGGCGTTTGCCATTCAGACGCCCGGCGGCACGCTGGTGCACACGGGCGACTTCAAAATCGACTGCACGCCCATCAGCGGCGAGACCATCGACCTTTCCGCCTTTGCGAGGGTCGGCGACGAGGGCGTGCTCGCGCTGCTGGGAGAGAGCACCAACGCGGAGCGCCCCGGCTACACGCCCACCGAGCGGATGGTGTCCGAGAGTCTGGACAGCCTGTTCCGCAAGGCGGAGAACTACCGCATAATTATCGCGACCTTCGCGTCCAACGTCAACCGCGTGCAGCAGATCATCAACTGCGCGGAGAAATACGGCAGAAAGGTGGCGTTCTCGGGCAGAAGCATGGTCACCTACATGGACGTGGCGGTCAAGCTGGGCTATCTGCATGTGCCCAAAAATATCCTGATCGATATCGACATGCTCAAGAAGTATCCGCCCGAGCAGATCGTGCTCATCACCACGGGCAGCCAGGGCGAGCCGATGAGCGCCCTGTCGCGCATGGCGTATTCCGACCACCGCAAGGTGATGGTCGGCGAGGGCGATTTCATTATTATTTCCGCCAACCCCATTCCCGGCAACGAGAAGTCGGTCGGCAACATCGTAGACGAGCTGCTCAAGCGCGGCTGCAAGGTGATTTATGAATCCATGTATGAGGTGCATGTGTCGGGTCACGCCTGCCAGGAGGAGCTCAAGCTCATACACCGCCTGGTGCGTCCCAAATACTTCATTCCCGTTCACGGCGAGCAGAAGCATTTGCGCAAGCACGCCGAGCTGGCGGAGTTTTTGGGCATGGAAAGAAAGAATATCTATATCGGCGACATAGGCGACACGGTGGAGATCTGCGACGACTACATGAAGCCCGTCGGCACCGTTCCCGCGGGCAGAGTCTTTGTGGACGGTCTCGGCGTGGGCGACGTGGGAAGCATTGTGCTGCGCGACAGAAAGCACCTGGCGCAGGACGGCCTGCTGATTATCGTCGCCTCTCTCGACGTTTACGACGGCCACGTCATCAGCGGTCCCGACATTGTATCGCGCGGCTTTGTCTATGTGCGCGAGAGCGAGGATCTGCTTGACGAGGTGAAGAAGCTGGCGCTGGGCATTCTGGAGGACTGCGCCGAAAAGAATATCCACGAATGGGGCGTCATCAAGAACCGCATGAGAGAGGAGATCTCCAAGATGATCGGACAGCGCACCCGCCGCTCGCCGATGATTCTTCCCATTTTGCAGGAGGTATAACGGGGTTTCCGCAATATTCCTGCTTTCTGTATTCCGAAAGGGTAGGTTATGAAACGAAAACACTGGACGCTGACCCCTTGGTTTATTATCTTCGGGTTGGTACTGCTTCTGATGGCGACCTTCATTATCCCTTACAACGTCGGTCTGTTTTATCTGGAGCTCGGCATTGCCGTGCTCGCGTTCGGCGCGGTCATCGCGCTGTCGCTCAAATTCAGAAGCTACATACGGCTGATAGTGCGCACAACGGCGGAGCATTTTGTCGGTCTGGACGCGGACTATCTTGAAAACTACAAATTTCCCGTCGCGGTGTCGGGCGAAAAGGGCGACATCATCTGGTGCAACGCCCGTTTCCGCAAGAGCCTCTGCGGCGGAAAAAGCCCCGAGGGCGACGACATCAACGCCTATATTCCCGGTTTTTCCATTGCGGATATACGGAACGGCGAGGGTGTGGACATCGCCCTTGACGGCAGGGAATACACCGTCTATGCCATGCCCGCAGGCGAGGGCGGCGCGGTGTGCCATTTCATTGAAAACACCGACTACAAGCAGGCGGCGCGCGATTTTCACGCGAACATGCCCGCCGTAGCGCTTGTCAGCTTTGACAATGCCGAGGACTTTTTCGCCGATTCCGACGAGTCCTATTCCAACATTGTCATCTCGGTGGAGGCGAATATCCAGGGCTGGGCGATGGATTACAACGGCCTGTACAAGCGGCTGGGCAACAACCGCTACATGGTGATTTTCCGCGACGCGGATGTGGAAAAGATGATCGCCCAGAAGTTCCCCGTTCTGAAGAATGTCCGCTCCATCAGCGCCAACCGCCACATCGCCACCATCTCGGTCGGACTGTGCCGCGGCGCCGGACTGGTGCGCGACAGCGAAATGAACGCGCGCAAGGCGCTGGAGATGGCGCTTGGCAGAGGCGGCGATCAGGTTGCGATCATCCGCGACGGCAACTATGAGTTTTTCGGCGGCACGGCTGCCGCCACCGAAAAGGTGAGCAAGGTGCGTATGCGCGTCATAGCCAACGCCATCAGCCGCGCGGTCGGCGACGCCGACAAGGTGTACGTCATGGGTCACCGCTTTTCCGACCTCGACAGCGTGGGCGCCGCCGTGGGTATGCAGTGCATCATGGAAAAGTCCTTCAAGCGCTATTCCAAGGTGGTCATCAACAAAGACGCCTCCATGGCGCGGATGCTGATCGACTATGTGGACGAGCGCAGCGACACGAGTATTTTCATCACGCCCGAGGAGGCGATGAAGGGCGTCACCGCCAAAACGCTGCTCATTATCGTCGATACCCATTTAAAAACCTCACTGGAAAGCCCGGAGCTGTATGAAAAATGCAAGCGTGTGGTCATCATCGACCACCACCGCCGCGCCGTGAATTATATCAACAACGCGCTGGTGTTCTGCCACGAGCCGTCCGCGTCCTCCGCGTGCGAGATGTGCTGCGAGATCATCAGCTATCTCGAGGATAAGCCGCTGGGCTATATTCAGGCGGACGCGCTGCTGGCGGGCATTATGCTCGACACCAAAAACTTTGTGCTCAAAACGGGCGTGCGCACCTTTGAGGCGGCGGCGTACCTGCGGCGCAAGGGAGCCAATACACTGACGGTCAAGGAGATGTTCTCGGGCAGCATAGAGACCTACCGCGAGAAGGTGGACATCGTATGCCGCAGCGAGCTGTACAACGGCTGCGCCATCTCCACCTCCGAGCTCAACGACGGCGACACCCGTCTGGCTGCCGCGCAGGCGGCGGACGAAATGCTCACCCTCAAGGGTGTGGCGGCGTCGTTCGTCGTGTTCCCCGACAAGGACCGCATCAATATTTCCGCGCGGAGCTACGGCAAAATCAACGTGCAGGTCATCATGGAGAAGCTCGGCGGCGGCGGTCACCAGACAATGGCGGCAACGCAGCTGTACGACACCACGTTGGAGGACGCCATGGCGCGCCTGAAGCAATCCATCGACGAGGCGCTGACCGAGAATCCGCTTGACGCGCTGAATCCGTTGGCCGCCAATTAATATATATAGGAGAGAAAGCACATGAAAGTAATTTTAATGGAAGATGTTAAATCGCTCGGCAAGAGGGGAGAGCTGGTGGAGGCCTCCGACGGCTACGCCCGCAACTACCTGCTGCCGCGCAAGCTCGCCAAGGAAGCGAACGCGCAGGCGATGAACGAATACAAGAACGCCGAAAATTCCAAGAACTACAAAATCGCCACGCAGAAGGCACAGGCGGAAGCGGCAAAGAAGCAGCTTGAGGGCAAGGTGTTCAAAATGACCGCGCGCGCCGGACAGGGCGGCAAGCTCTTCGGCAGCATCACCTCCAAGCAGGTCGCCGAGGAAATCAAAAAGCAGTATAATATTGCCGTGGACAAGCGCAAGGTCGTGCTCGAATGCGATATCAAGGAGTACGGCACCTACAAGGCGGAGGTCAAGCTCTTTACGGGCATTTCTGCCAATATCGACATTCAGGTGAGCGAAGCATAACCGCCCGCCGTAAACCGACAAGGAACCACTATGGCTGAACAAACCTATTCCGGCGAGTACAATCCCACCAATCTGCCCTTCAGCGCGGAGGCGGAGCAGGCGGTTCTGGGCGCGATCATCATTGACAACGCGATGTTTGACAACGTGCTCGACTATGTGAAAACCGCCGACTACTTCTACATTTCCCTGCATAAGGTGATTTTTGAAGCGATGCAGGAGATGATGAACTTCGGGCGGGCGATTGATTTTGTCACTCTGCTGGACAAGCTAAAACAGAACAGCGGCTTTGAGGAGGCAACGGGCAAGACCTATCTGGTCGATCTGGTCGACAACTGTCCCGCGCCCTCCAACGCCGAGGCCTACGCGAAAATTGTCGCCGACAAGTACAAGCTGCGCAGGCTGATCACCGCTGCGCGCGAGATCATCGACGACGCCGCGACGGCGGAGGACGACCCCACCGTTTTGCTCGATTCCGCCGAGCAGCGGATTTTCGATATCCGCAGCGGCAGTGAAAAGGGCGGTCTGGAACGGCTGAGCGCGGTGCTGCTGCAGACCTTTGAGCGTCTGGACTCCCTCAACCGCGAGGCGGACGAGAGCGTGCGCCCCGTTTCAACGGGCATCGGCGACCTCGACCGCGTCATTACGGGACTCAACCGCAGCGACCTGATCATCCTCGCCGCCCGTCCCGGTATGGGCAAGACGAGCTTTGCGCTCAATATCGCGCGCAACGTCGCCTGTCAGAGCCAAAAGACGGTCGCCTTTTTCTCCTTGGAAATGTCCAAGGAGCAGCTTGCCAGCCGTCTGCTTTCGGCGGAGGCGATGGTCGGCGGCACCAAGCTGCGCTCGGGCAAGCTGACCGACGAGGAGTGGCAGCGGCTGGTACCCGCGAGCGACATCCTCAAAAACGCCAAGATGTATATCGACGACACCCCCGGCATCACCATCACCGAGATGAAATCCCGTCTGCGCCGTCTGCGCGAGCTGGATCTGG
>ONEN01000161.1:0-3916 GCA_900316815.1 uncultured Eubacteriales bacterium
AAAGACGGATGAAAAAATCGACCCCGACACGGCGCAGGTCACGGTGAACGGACAGGCGGTGGGGGAGCGGTATGTGTATCTCATGCTCAATAAGCCTGCGGGGGTGGTGAGCGCCACCGAGGACAGGCGCGACCGCACGGTGCTCGACATTCTGCCCGAGGCGTACCGGCGGCGCGGGCTGTTCCCGGCGGGCAGGCTGGACAAGGACACCGAGGGGCTGCTGATCATCACCAACGACGGCGATCTGGCTCACCGTATGCTCTCGCCGAAGAAGCATGTGGAGAAGCAGTATGTGGCGCGGCTCGACGGCGAGGTCACGCCCGCGATGATAGAGCGGTTCAGGCAGGGCGTTGTGTTTGCCGACGGCACGGCGTGTATGCCCGCACGGCTGCGGATCGCCGAGGGCGGCGACAGCACGGTGGCGGTCGTGGGAATTTGCGAGGGGAAATTTCATCAGGTGAAGAAGATGTTTGCTGCATGTGGAAGGAATGTTGTGCACCTTCAACGAATTTCTGTCGGAAATTTGTATCTTGATAGCAATTTGCCCATAGGATGTTGTAAATCTTTGACAAATTTGGAAGTTCAGCAGATTTTTGTCGGCAATATACACTAAATTTTGACTCGAATTTTTACCTTGTAATTATTTTTAATAAAATACGGCCTGAATATTTAGTTAAAATCTGTATAGTAAAAACTTGCGGAAAGTGCTATATTATTATATGTAATAAATCTATTACAATAACGGAGGTATTTTTAAATGGCAAGTTTATCATTAAGAAACGTGTACAAGATTTATGACGGTAATGTTATGGCCGTTAAGGATTTCAACCTTGAAATCGCGGACAAAGAGTTCATCATCTTTGTAGGACCTTCGGGCTGCGGTAAGTCCACGACCCTGAGAATGATCGCGGGTCTCGAGGATATTTCCAAGGGCGAGCTCTACATCGGCGACACGCTCGTAAACGACGTGGCTCCCAAGGACAGAGATATCGCGATGGTTTTCCAGAACTACGCGCTCTATCCGCACATGACCGTTTATGATAACATGGCGTTCGGTCTGAAGCTCAGAAAGATGCCCAAGGAAGAAATCAAGAAGAGAGTTGTTGAGGCAGCCAGAATCCTCGGCATCGAGCAGTTCCTCGAGAGAAAGCCGAAGGCTCTGTCCGGTGGTCAGAGACAGCGTGTTGCGATGGGTCGTGCCATCGTCCGTGACCCGAGAGTATTCCTCCTCGACGAGCCGCTCTCCAACCTGGACGCCAAGCTCCGTGCGCAGATGCGTACCGAGATCTCCAAGCTCCACCAGAGACTGGCTACCACCTTCATTTATGTAACCCATGACCAGACCGAGGCTATGACGCTGGGTACCAGAATCGTTGTTATGAAGGACGGCGTTGTGCAGCAGGTAGATACCCCTCAGAACCTCTACGATTATCCCTGCAACATGTTCGTAGCGGGCTTCATCGGCTCTCCCCAGATGAACTTCATCAACGCGGTTGTTGCCAAGAAGGGCAGCGGCTACACCCTCAACTTCGACAAGTACGAGGTTCCCGTTCCCGCTGACAAGGTTCGCGGCGACAAGCTCCATCCCGAAGACAGCAAGGGCGACGCTCTCGCGGCTTATGTGGGCAAGGAAGTTATCTTCGGTATCCGTCCCGAGCACGTTCACGACGAGGCGGAAGAGCTCTCCAAGGCTATCATGCAGTTCGACGCTAACGTTGACGTAACCGAGCTGATGGGCGCTGAGATCTACCTGTATGTTAACATCGCAGGTCAGCCTATCACCGCGCGCGTTGATCCTACCTCTACCTCCAAGGTCGGCGACAAGATCAAGGTTTGCTTCAGCCTTGACAAGCTCCACATCTTTGACAAGGAGACCGAGCAGGTTATCGCTAACTGATATTATCATTGTACATTCTCAAGGGCAGCCGTTTGGCTGCCCTTTTTTTCTTGATAGGAAACTTCTGTTCCCGCCGTTGATGAACCGGTTGAAAGATGAACGTTTTCATCGGCGGGAGAGAGCGCCCACCGGCTCTTTTTGTTGCGCTGACCGTTAATACTCGAAAATTCCGCAGAAAAGACATTATTTTTTTGAAAAAGGATTGATAATCGTTTCACAATCTGCTATAATGATTCGGTTAGAGTGTACTATTCTGATAAGAATCGAGGAGACAAGAATGCAAATGGATTTGTATGAAAAGTTAATTAACAGGCAGGAAAAGCTCTCGCTGGTCGGTCTGGGCTACGTCGGTATGCCGATTGCGGTGGCGTTTGCCAAGAAGATTGACGTTGTCGGCTTTGACCTCAACGAGAAGAAAATCGCGCTCTACAAGAGCGGCGTAGACCCCACCAACGAGGTCGGCGACGAGGCGATCAAAAACACGGCGGTAGATTTTACCGCGGACGAAACCAAGCTGAAAGAGGCGAAGTTCCACATCGTGGCGGTGCCCACGCCCGTCAACGACGACCACACCCCCGACCTGACGCCCGTTGAAGGCGCCAGCGAAATTCTCGGCAGAAACCTCACCAAGGGCAGTATTGTCGTGTTCGAGTCCACCGTTTATCCGGGCGTGACCGAGGATGTGTGCGTGCCGATTCTCGAGCGTGAATCGGGTCTGAAGTGCGGCGTTGATTTCAAAATCGGCTATTCTCCCGAGAGAATCAACCCCGGCGACAAGGTGCACAGACTGGAAACCATCAAGAAGATCGTTTCGGGCATGGACGAGGAGTCCCTCGACGTGATCGCGAAGGTTTACGAGCTGGTGGTGGAAGCCGGCGTTCACCGCGCGGAGAGCATCAAGGTGGCGGAGGCCGCGAAGGTCATCGAAAACAGCCAGCGCGACATCAACATCGCGTTTATGAACGAGCTGTCTATCATATTCAATAAAATGGGAATCGACACAAAGTCCGTCCTCGAAGCGGCGGGCACTAAGTGGAACTTCCTGCACTTCTACCCCGGTCTGGTGGGCGGTCACTGCATCGGCGTCGACCCCTATTACCTGACCTATAAAGCCGAGATGATGGGCTACCACAGCCAGATCATCCTCTCGGGCAGACGCATCAACGACGACATGGGCAAGTACGTTGCCGAGAACCTCGTCAAGAAGCTGATCGCCTCCGACAAGGCGGTCAGAAACGCGAAGGTCGCGATTCTGGGCTTCACCTTCAAGGAGAACTGCCCCGATACCCGCAACACGAAGATCATCGACATCGTCAACGAGCTGAAGGAGTACGGCATTACGCCCGTCATTGCCGACCCGACGGCAGACGCGGCGGAAGCAAACCGGCTCTACGGCGTGGAGTTTGTCGATATTGACACCATCAAGGACATGGACGCTGTCGTTCTGGCGGTCGCGCACGACTGCTTCAAGGAGCTGGGCATGGACGATATTGCGGGCTTCTTCGGCGAGGGCAAAAAGGTTCTGATCGATATCAAGGGTCTGCTCGACAGAAAAGCGTACGAAGCGGCAGGCTACGCGTATTGGAGATTATAATTCTATATTATCAAAAAGCGGCAGCGTTGGGGCTGCCGCTTTTTTATGGTTTGCTTATTCTTTTCTTTCGACCGCTTCCGTTACGCTGACCGTGCCGCCGCTCACCGTGAAGTGAATGTCGTAGCCGCCGTAGGCAAAGCCGTACTGCCGCTGCGGGTCGTCATGGTAGCCGGGGCGCGGGTCAAAGGCGAGCACCTCGCGCAGCGCTGCCAGCTGCTTTTCGTCAAACAGACAGGCGACCTGCGGCGGAATTTTCACCTCCAGCGGCGGCTGCTCCCGCCGCGCGGTGTAGTCTCCCGCGGCGGCGTCGGGAGCGCTGTCGGCAAAGGGGAGGTAGGGCTTGATGTCGAGGATCGCCGTGCCGCTCATCAGATCCGCGCCCGCGACATGGAGCACGGTTCCCAGCGCGTCGGTGTGCTCCACCG
>ONEN01000161.1:3949-7249 GCA_900316815.1 uncultured Eubacteriales bacterium
TCGGGATTGCGGTAGGGCGGCTCCATGATGATGCGCGAGAGCAGGTGCTCCGCCATGCCGCTCTGCCGCGGCAGGCCGAATTTGGTGGGAAAATCGTTGACAATGTGCGCGATCGCGTTCATTTCCATGCAAATCACTTCCAGACAATGAATATACATTATTGTAACACCGCTTTGTGAAGATTGCAATCCCTGCCTGAAGGTGCTATAATAAAGCTATCTTTTTACGGAGGGGATCGTATGGCGGATTTCGGAACCTTTTATCTGGACAAGGAAAAGGACGTGATCGTGGAGCTGCGCCTGACAGAGAGCGGTATGCGCTACCTGCTGCGCACGCCCAACCACGCCAAGGGCAACCTGATCACCAACCTCGCGCGGCTCTGCCGCCTGCCGCTCAGCGTGGGCGCGGACGGCCTGAAGGTGATCGAGGGAGAGGTGCCGTGTTACATCGACGAGCGCAACCGCGAGGTGTATGTGCTGCGGCTGGCGGACACCAAGGTAGCCAACATCTATCCCGACGGCGGGATCGAGCGCAAGGCGTACATTCCCGCCATTTCCAAAACGCTGATGAGCCAGACGAAGGACTACCGCCTGGACGAGCGGAAAACGCTGGTGAAAACCTATATCCGCCGCGAGTACAAGTTCCGCACCGACCTGCACACGCACATGAACGCCAATCTGGACGCGGATGTGCTGATGGCGCTCGGCATTTTCTATCAGATTCGCTATCCGCTCTACTACATCAAAAAGCTCGGTCTGCGCTGCACCGACGCGCAGCGGCGGCTGCTGGAGAAGCAGCGCGAGGCCGTGGCGCGCGAGTTTGCGGACTCGCCCCTGGAGGGCAAGTACCGCGCGCGCAAGATCGACGACAATACGTTCATTAATTTTGCAGACCTCATTCTCGGCAACCTCGAAAACGCGCCCTACAACCTGCCGCGCATCCGCGCCTCGCTGACGATCCTGAAGGACGGGCAGGCGGTGTTCACCAATCTGGAGAAGGTCTATCTGTACCGCTATGTGTTCACCAAGGGCAAATCCTGCGGCGAGCGGATTTCGCTTGACCGTTACGCGCAGATTCCCGACAGGGACGTCGCAGGGGCGGTGGGGCAGATGATCGCCGACAGCCGGCAGCCCTGCTTCAAGGACTGGACGCTGTTCCAGAGCAAGCTGCTGTGGATAGCGCGCGGCTTTCAGCGGCGCGGCGTGGTGTATGCGGAGATATCCGACACCACCCTGGTCAAGCCGCTCGGCGCGCCGCAGATGCTCGCGCAGGTGCACCGGGCGATGCCCGTCATCACGCGCGAAACAGGCGTGACGCTCCGCTTTCTGGCGGCTATCCGCCGCATTCCGCTCACCATCGTGCGCGAGCGTGCCGCCGCGCGGGAGAATGTGCGCGAACAGCTGCGCGTCATCCGCGCCATTGCCGACGACCCCTATGTGGCGGGCAGCGACATCATCGGCGAGGAAATCAACGATATCCGCGAGCTGCAGCCCGTGCTGCGCGAGCTGGCGGAAATCGCGGGGGAGCACGAGGGCTTTGTCATCCGCATCCACGCGGGAGAGAACGACAGCCTGCGCGACAACGTCGCCAACTCCCTCGCCTGTGTGCGCGATTCGCTCGCGGAGGGACAGCCCATGCCGCGTCTGCGCATCGGGCACGGTCTGTACACCGCCAACCTCCGCTCGCGGAAGGGGCAGCAGCTCATCCGCGAGCTGCGCGAGAGCGGGGCGGTGCTGGAATTTCAGCTCACCTCCAACGTGCGGCTGAACAACCTCAGCTCTCTGGAGCGGCACCCGATCAAGGAGTACCTGCGCGGCGGCGTGTTCTGCGTGCAGGGAACGGACGGCGGCGCCATCTACGGAACCGACTCCATCGACGAACAGCTCGCGCTGGAGCGGCTGCTCGATTTGTCGTATGAGGACATGTGCGCCATGCGCCGCGCGGAGAACGCGGTGCTGGAGGAGAGCCTGCGCGTCTTTGCGGCGAAATCGGAGCGGTTCCGCGCCATGGCGGGGGACGCGCCCGTGGAGGCGTATCTGAACGCCTGTGTGCAGCGCGCGGCAGAGGAGGCGGACGATCTGTCCTTTGTCCCGAAAAAGCGCAGCAGCGCGTCGGTGCTGCAGGCGCAGATCCGCGCCATTCCCGAGGACAAGGTGCCCGTGATCCTGCTCGGCGGCAGCTTCAACAGCAGCCGTCACGCCACGCGGCGAAAGGAGCCGCTGTGCGCCCTGCTGCGCGAGCTGACGGATAAGCTCGACCCCGACAAGGTCTGCTTTGTCATAGGCAGCCGTCTGACGGGCTACGAACGGGACCTGACGGCGCTGGCGGGCGGAAAATTTGAGATATTCGCCATCGTCCCTACGCTGATCTCCCCTGCGGAGGCGCAGCGGATCAGGCAGAGCGGCGTGGGCGTGCGCGTGTCCATCGAGCCGACGCGCATGGGGCTGTACAAGAGCTTTGCCTATGAGATATTCAAGCGGCGCCCCTCGGTGGTGGTCGCGCTCGACGGCAACTCGGCGGGCGCCAACACCGTGCAGGACGCGAAAAACGGCAAGAAAAAGGCGCGGATCTTCGTGAACCGCCGCGCGCGTGTGCTCTATGCCAAGGCGCAGACCATCCAGGGCTACGTCAGTCTGTTCGAGGGCGCGGAGGCTGCCGCGCCGATTTGCCGCGCCGCCGAGGCGGTGTGGCGCGAGATGGAGGAGCAGCGGCAGGCAGCCGCTGTCCAATAATACGGAAGGTGATTGTTTTTGCATTTGGTTCTCAATATTGTGCTGTTACTGATCGGGTTTGCCGCCCTGATCAAGGGCGCGGACTTCTTTGTAGACGGCAGCGCCGCGCTGGCGCGCACGTTCCGCGTGCCGAGCGTGATCATCGGACTCACCATTGTCGCGCTGGGCACCAGCGCACCGGAGCTGGCGGTGAGCACCTCGGCGGCGCTGGCAGGCGCCAACGAGATCGCCCTGAGCAACGTGGTCGGCTCCAACCTGTTTAATCTGTTGATGGTGCTCGGCGTCTGCGCGCTGATACGCCCCCTGCCGATTGACAGGCAGATCCTCAGGCGGGATTATCCGCTTTCCGTTATCGTATCGGTCGCGCTGTTTGCCGCAGTGGGCGTCGCTCTTTTCACGGGGCAGGCGTCGCTGTCGCTGCCGATGGCGGAGAATGTGGGCATGGTGAGCCGTCCCCTCGGCGTCATTCTGCTGGCGCTGTTTGTCGGTTATATCGTATGGCTGATTATCTCCGCGCGCAAAAGCCGCACGGAGGAGCCGGACGAGCCGCCCCTGCCGCTGTGGAAAA
>ONEN01000263.1 GCA_900316815.1 uncultured Eubacteriales bacterium
AGTCCCCTGCTCTACCAACTGAGCTACAGAGGCATATATGGCGACCCGGAACGGGCTCGAACCGTCGACCTCTAGCGTGACAGGCTAGCGTTCTAACCAACTGAACTACCGGGCCATACATGGTGGGAACTACAGGGCTCGAACCTGTGACCCTCTGCTTGTAAGGCAGATGCTCTCCCAGCTGAGCTAAGCTCCCATTAGTGCCTTTGTCGCCTCAGCGTGTTTGCCGTATCTCTCAGCGACTCGTATATAATATCATCTTTTGAGAAAAAAGTCAAGCCTTTTTTGAAGAAAAATTTGAAATAATTTACAAATTCTTTTCCCTCTGCTCAAAAAGCCCCTTCATATGCGGCTTTTGACTCATTCCAGCCAAAGCCGCATATACGCCGCTACAGGTGAAAGCGGAGGCAAAACACGAATTCTTAATTCTTCAAAAGCCTTTTTGCTCTCGTATTCAAAGCCCTCCACACTGCCTGTCAAATAAACGGGAACACCCTTTTCCGCTGCCTCCGCGCAAAAGCGCCGCAGTTCCTCTCTCGCCGTCGCAAGGGTACCCGAATGCCAGCCCTCCAGCAGCACCGACTTTACCCCTTTGTCAATGGCAGGATAGCGCATTCCGACATACGGCCGCAGGAACAGCACCTGTCCGTTCAGCTCGCGATCAGACAGACTCTCGCGTTCACGTTCACGGTAGGCGGGGCTGCGGAGCATTCTGCCGTCCCTCACAAAGCCGTATGGCGTGCGGAACAGGCTATAGAGGGAATCGTCATAGGGCAGCTGCATCAGCACGTCTCTGCCCCTGTGAACGGCCGTAAACGCATCGCCTGTATTATGATACGCAACGAACACGCCCCTCTCGCCCGAGCGAATAACCTCCACCGCTGCGGCGAAGTTACAAAGCCCGTTGGAGCGGGTGTCGGTCAGCGGATAGTTTGCCGAAACAAGCACCACCGGAATCCCCTCCCCCAACACATAGTCGAGATAGGCGGCGGCATAAGGCAGCGTGTCCGTGCCGTGGGTAACAATGACACCGTCATACCCCGCAGCGTTTTCCGTAATGCAGTCGCGAAGGGCGCGGAGGTTGTCGGCGCCCAGATTTTCACTGAGAACCGTGTAAGGAGCGACAGCGTCAAACGCCGCCGCTCCGTATTGCTGATGATAGAGTTGAAGCAACAGCGAAGCGCTGTTGCCGTCGGGAGCCAACACGCCGCCTGTGCGGCTGCAGCTGATGGTGCCGCCCGTAAAAACGGTCAGAATACGCATGAATCAATCAACTCCGATGTCATTCATCACCATACCGGTAATCATCTTGGGATAGAAATAGGTGGACTTCTGCGGCATCTTCTCCCCTGCTGCCGCCACGTCGCGAATTTCGGTGACACGCGTGGGATTGAGAATAAAGGAGCACTGGAAGTCGCCCTTGTCTACCTCCAGAATCGCTTCTTCAAAGAACTTGGTGTAGGTCAGGTTGACCTGGTTCGCCATATTCTCCTTATCGATACCCATGGTCTTTTCGAGAATCAGGCTGTGCAGCACGCTCACGTCGAGCTGACGCGAGGCAGCGCTCAGATCAGGCAGCACCTCGTCCATCACGGCCAAATCCTTGAGCGTGAGCAAGTACCACTCTCCCTTGCCGCAATAGAAGGCAAACGCCTTTTTGCCCTCATTATACTTAGCGGCGAGCAGAGCGTTCATGTTGCCGACGCTTGAAAACGCCTCAACATCAAAATAGTCTTTGCAGCCCTCCAGCACCTTATCCTTGTCAAACTCCGGTAAATCGCGTACCATACGGTGAGTGGGAAACACTACCAAGCCGGGGTGCTCCATATCGACGAGGAAGATCATCTGATAATCCTGCGCGTCGCCCTCCTTGGACAAGCCGTTGGCACGGCAGTAATCGCGATAATTGAGAGCGGTTTCATAGCGGTGGTGACCGTCGGCAATATAAAGCTTGCGATCGGTAAAGTCAGCGCAGAGCTTCGCAATGACATCCTCATCGGTA
>ONEN01000174.1 GCA_900316815.1 uncultured Eubacteriales bacterium
ACGCGGCTCGGCAATCGCCTTGAGCATGACCTCCTCGAGGATGAACAGGCGCGCCTTATGTGTTTTCTCCAGCGCTTCCTTCACCATCTCAGGGGTCAGACCGCTGATTTTCAGGTCCATCTGAATCGCGGTGATACCCTCGTGCGTACCCGCAACCTTGAAGTCCATGTCGCCGAAGAAGTCTTCCAGACCCTGAATGTCAACCATGGTCATCCAGCGCTCGCCTTCGGTAATCAGACCGCAGGAAATACCCGCAACGGGAGCCTTGATCGGCACGCCCGCGTCCATCAGCGCCAGCGTAGAGCCGCAGATGGAGCCCTGCGAGGTGGAACCGTTGGAAGAGAGCACCTCGGAAACAAGACGCAGCGCGTAGGGGAAGTCCTCAACGGAAGGAATAACGGGCAGCAGCGCTCTTTCAGCCAGCGCGCCGTGACCGATTTCACGTCTGCCGGGTCCGCGGCTGGGCTTTGTCTCGCCGACGGAGTAGCTGGGGAAATTGTAGTGATGGATATAACGCTTCTCGGTCTCACCGTCAATGCCGTCGAGAAGCTGCTTGTCGCCGATGGAACCGAGGGTCGCCACAGTGAGCACCTGCGTCTGACCTCTGGTGAACATACCCGAACCGTGTACTCTGGGCAGAACGGCAACCTCGGAGGCGAGGGGACGGATGTCGTCCATGCCTCTGCCGTCAACGCGCTTCTGCTCGTCGAGGAGCCAGCGGCGCACGATGAACTTCTGCGTCTTATAGAGGCACTCGTCGATCATAGCCTCCTGCTCGGGATACAGCTCGTCAAATTTCGCGTGAACCGCCTCATAAATGGGCTTGAGTCTTTCGTCGCGGACAGTCTTGTCGTCGGTGTCCAGAGCGACCTTGACATCCTCCTCAGCGAACGCCTTGATGACCTCGAACATCTCGTGGTCGGGCTCCAGGGAAGCAAACTCAAACTTGGGCTTGCCGATTTCGGCTTTGATATCATTGATAAAGTTGATGATCTTCTGGTTCGCCTCGTGACCGAACATAATGGCATTGTACATATCCTCGTCGGATACGCAGTCGGCGCCGGCTTCAATCATAGCGATTCTCTCGGAGGTGGAAGCGACGGTGGTAGCCATTTTGCTCACCTTGCGCTGTTCCTCGGTGGGGTTAATGACAAACTCTCCGTCAACCATGCCGACAGAGCAGCCCGAGATAGGACCGTTCCACGGAATGTCGGAAATAGAAATAGCGATGGAAGCGCCGATCATGGCGATAACCTCCGGCTGACAGTCGGGGTCTACGCTCATAACGGTGCAGACGATGGAAACATCGTTGCGCATACTCTTGTCGAACAGCGGACGAATCGGGCGGTCGATCACACGGCTGGTAAGGATGGCGTGCTCGGTGGGTCTGCCTTCTCTCTTGAGATAGGAGCCGGGGATTCTGCCCACGGAGTACATTTTTTCCTCATAATCAACGGAGAGGGGGAAGAAGTCCACACCCTCTCTGGGCTTGGCGGAGGCGGTCACCGCGCAGTGAACGGTGGTGTCGCCGTAGGTCACCAGACAGGCGCCGTTGGCAAGCTGGGTCATTTTGCCCGTCTCAACCTTGAGGGGTCTGCCCGCAAATTCGGTTTCAAATACTCTGTACTTGTCAAATGTCATGAATTTGTTCATAGTAAAATCCTTTCTGTGTTTTTATAACGCTAACGGGATTTTACGCTGATTTAGCAATAAAACCACCTCGTTGCCACGAGGGGGCAATCCGCGCAAGTAACGTTTAGCATGGACTTAACCATCATGCCCGCGTTATAACGCAACGTGTGCCGAGGGCGCTTTCTCCGTGCCCGCGTATCGCTGGAGCCGGTCCGCGCAACTAACGTCGGAAGCAACCTAACCGTTCCTGCCCGCGTTCGGAAGCAGCGTTAACAGAAGGCGATGCAAAATGCACTCTATCCAAAGCCGCACTGACCGCTGAGGCACTCGGCTGCAGCGAAGTCGTTTTACCGCTAAAAAACAGCAAGAATCCCGTTATTTGAATTGAGGGCAAGCGAGAGCTCCCGCTTGCCCTGATTTGGTGAATAATGATTACTTACGGATACCCAGTCTGCCGATAATGGAACGGTATCTTTCGATGTCAACCTTCTTGAGGTAGCCGAGAAGGCTTCTTCTCTGACCAACCATCATCAAAAGACCGCGTCTGCTGTGGTGATCCTTCTTGTGAATCTTGAGGTGCTCGGTGAGGTCGTTAATTCTCTTGGTGAGCAGGGCAATCTGAACCTCGGGAGAACCCGTGTCGCCCTCATGAAGCGCGTATTCCGCCATGATGGCTTGCTTTTCTTCTTTTAACATTGTTTATTCCACCTTTTAAAATATTCGCCCAAGTCTCAGAATAAGGCCGTGAAACTCCGCACTGCGGCTTGCCCCCTAATCCGTGGCTTAGGTCAACTGCTAAATTATAACATAACACGGCAGGTTTGTAAAGGGTTTTCCGCATTTATTTTTTTTTCGAAAACGTGTCGAGCATCTCCTCAATTTCCCGGCGCTCCTGCTCGTCCAGATCATCAAACTGCTTCCAAACCGAAAAGAACCGATCCGCACTATGGTGATAGCCCTCAATCACATCCTCCACCAAATCGGGGTCCATCTCATCTGTCAGAAGCAGGGAAACATCTACTTCGAGAATGACTGCCAGCGCCTTGAGTATTTCTATGCTCGGCTCGGACGCGCCTGTTTCATATTTGGTGTAGGTGGTACGGTTGAGGTTGAGCCTGTCCGCAACCTGCTGCTGGGTCAGTCCCGCCAGCTTGCGGAAAAAGATGAGATTGCGCCCCAGATTTTCATCTACGGAGCCGATTTTCCTTTTTGGCATGCTAACTTCCCCCTTCAGCGTCCAAATTATAAATGCACTGCCTATGGTTATATTATAGCACATTTATTATCGAATAATCGGTTTGTGATATTTCTTCACCAGCTAAGGGACAACAGAGAAAGCTGCATAAAAACCAGCACAGCATTTCAGTATATATTCTCTTCACCATCGAAAAAATTAAAAAATTTTCAATTCAGGTCTTGCAAAATCGGGAAAGATGAGGTATAATAGCAAAAGTGACGTGCTAATGTGGCGCAGCCGGTAGCGCAACTGATTCGTAATCAGTAGGTCAGGGGTTCGAGTCCCCTCATTAGCTCCATCAAAGACAGGTACCCGAAACGGGTACCTGTTTAAGAAAAAAAAAAAAAAGCGGTTGAGGGGACTCGAAGGCGAGCGTTAAGAAAACGTCACAGTGTGACGTTTTTAGCGAGAGAGCAGATGATCCAATAACTATGAACACACCGCAGTCAGCGAGAAATCTGTTTCGGAAATGCCTCGGCACCTCATTAGCTCCATCAAAGACAGGTACCCGAAACGGGTACCTGTTTTTGATTGTACCGAAAAAGCGGTTGAGGGGACTCGAAGGCGAGTGTTAAGAAAACGTCACAGTGTGACGTTTTTAGCGAGAGAGCAGATGATCCAATAACTATGAACACACCGCAGTCAGCGAGAAATCTGTT
>ONEN01000143.1 GCA_900316815.1 uncultured Eubacteriales bacterium
TATAATTTTTTCTTCTCCGGCAATACTCTCAATAACATACACCGTATCGCCCACCATACACGGCAGCTCCACGACCCGAGCGCGATCCAAAAAATGGTCACATGCGCCCTTGTCCGCGTCATCTTGATTTAATTCTTTGTTTATGAGCTCTACATCTGATTTATCAAGCTCCAAGCCCTCAAGCAAACTGCTTATAAAATCCTTGCACACCTCAACATGTACACATTCCGCACAAGTTGCCATCACTCGCTCACCACCTCGTGACGGGGAATCTCCCCGACCAGCTTCTCATATACCGCCAGCCTGCCGCCCTGCTCGCGCGTCAGCCCCTCCAGCTGCCGGTTGCGGTCGTCGCACTGCTCATACGTCGCCATGATCGCGTGTATGTTGTGCTGCAAAACCTCGATCGTCTGCTGCTGCGCCTTGATCTGACGGCGCATCTTCGCGCACGCCGCATAGATCCTCTGCCGCTTCTGCCGCGCCTCGCGTTCCAGCGCTTTCTGCACCTGCTCCGCGTCGTCCAGCATTCCCTCCAGCTCAAAGACCTCCGTCTCCTTGTCACAAAGCAGCTCCTTCAAGCGTTTCACTTCCTCCACACGGTTCTCCAGCGTCACCTTAAAGCTGTTGATGCTCTGTAAATGCTTTGCCGTCATGCCGTCGCAGATCTCCACTCTCCTTTTTAACTTCAAGTTTTCGTTCAGCACCGCAAACAGCCGCTTTTTCTCCGCCTGCCGCTCGTTCTTCATCGCCTTGATCTCCGCCTCTTTGAGTCCGATGATCTCCTGCAGGTGCTCGATTTTCTTTTGCTTGGTCAAAAACATGTTTTTTCTCCTTATCTATTTTAATGTGCAGCTGCCAGCATAAACAGGCGTAGCCCCTCGACCGTGAGGGGCATCGCATATAATACCGGCAGTTACCGCATGTAGCGGTCATCTTTGTTGTCAATTTCCTTTAACCCGTCCCTGATTTTTTGCAGCCTGTCCCTGCGATCCACCTTGACCGGCACGTTCTTCCGCGCGAACTCGCGCAGATAATCCGCGTCCAGCGACGCCGCCAAGTCTGCCATGCCGCTGTCCAGCCGGTTCTCAAAAAACGATTGCAGCAGCACCATATAGTCCTCCCAGCGCACGCTTCCGGCAATCCGCTCCTGCCATTCGTCCGCGTGCCTGATCACCGCGTCTTGACATTTCTTCAAAAACGCGGGATCGCCAAGCTTCGCCGCTGTCAGCTTATAATGCACGTTGGTGTGCGTCAACAGGTCTATCGCCTCGAGCAGCGGCTCCATAAACTACTCCGCGTCCGCGTCCTTTTTCCGCAGCTCCCGAAACGCCTCGCTCAGCTTCAAGCTCGCCAGCCGGTTGCTCTCACACCAGCTCTTGCGCTGTGTCCAGTTGTCGGCAGTCTCCAGCGCCAGATGACGATATACCCCTGCCGCGCGGAACTTAAATTCCGCGCACTGCTCGCGGCTCATGGTGCCGATCAGCGTCATGCTGTACGCCGCACCCAGCGTCAGCACAAACCACGTGTCCAAAAAATTCAGGTTCCAAATGCTGTTCCTGTCCAGTTCGCCGTCCGTAAAGGCGATCGCCAGCTCCTCCAGCGCGTCTATCCTCTGTGCGTTCATATGTTGACAAATCCCCTTCGGTCAGTTATAATAAAAGTGTCTTATTTCCTGCGTGCCGTTGCGACGGTGCGCGATCCGCGCGTGCTGTGTCGGCTGTCCATTCAGCCGGTGCGGCACGCGTTTTTCGTTAGTGCGCGATCCGCGCATACTGTGTCGGCTGTCCGTTCAGCCGGTGCGGCACGCGTTTTTCGTGTCGCCGAGCACCATCACCTTGTCGTCCGGTCGAATGTGCAGCCGCCGCATCTCCTTTTCGCTGAGCGGCAGCGGCTCGCCGTGGTAGGTGTAGCTCATAAAAAGGTCAAACCGCTCCATCGCTCTGCCGCACGCCCTGCCAAAGCGGCGCACAAAGCGGCGCAGCTTATAGCGAAACGAAGGCTTTTTCTCGCCGCGTCTCATCGCGCGCCATGTCGCCGGAGCGTCGTCCTGCCAAAGATACTGCTCGCCTGTCCTGCTGTTAAAATAATACCCGTTCTCGCGGTACACTTTCGCTTTCATCCTGTCCTCCTATCTCATTTCCCTGCATTTGATCCCTGTCCAAACGGTGCACTTCTCACCTGCCGGACAGGGTCTTGTCTTTCCCGTGTCCAAAATATAGTGACACATGCTCGCGCTGTTTGCCGCTGTTGAGGACGATCGCCGGTGACCGCACATCACGCCGTCACGCTCACACGGATGTTGTTTTTTCACGTTTTCACCCCCGCCAGCTGTGCCAGCGTCGATACATCATAGCCCAGCGCGAACGCCTTCAACCGTTCGCAGGGGATAATGTATGTCCACTGCTCCTTTTTCCATGCGCTGCCGATCGGCAGCCGTCCGCTCTCTATGCCCTCACACATCTTGTGCCGGTTGATCCCCAAAAACTGCGCCGCGATCGCGGTCGGAACATTCACATACTCCTCGCCGGTCCTCGGGTCGATCAGTAACGATAGATCTACCATACGCCGCTCCTTTCCTTTGGTCGGCAGGCGCCGTGCGTTCGCCTGCCCTGTCGTGTACAATCATGAAAAGAGGTCTTGATATGGTTTATCGAATCTCCGCCAAGCTGCGCACGGTCAGCTATAGTTATCTTTTTTTCGCGCCCTTGCAGTGCTTTCATAGCTATCCAATGCCGCAGCATTCCTAAGCACGTCGTTGCTATGCCTTTGCTATTCATTGCTTATCATAACCCTTGCGTGGCTGGTCTGAGCTTAGCCGCCGCAGTCAGTGCCGTGCAAAGCCGAGCCGTTTCAAAGCTGTGCAATGCCAATGCCATCGCAATGCAACACCGTCCACCGCCGCCGCAGTCAGTGCCGTGCAAAGCCGAGCCATTTCAAAGCCAGCCTAAGCCATGCCATCGCAATGCAACACCGTCCACCGCCGCCGCAGTCAGTGCCATGCAAAGCCGAGCCTTAGCTCCTCTGTGCATACGCTGCCGCTGCAAATCATTGCCGTGCTATGCCTTAGCAAATCAGATCATTCCATCGCCTTAGCAAGTCTTTATATACCATAGCCACAGCATAACACTCTTGGCCACGCAATGCCACTGCTTCGCTCCGCAGTGCGTGTCTTAGCTATCCAATGCCGCCGCGCATCTTTCAACGCTTTCAGTCTATTCACTGCCTTTGCAGACCGAAGCTGCCCAAAACTATTCCTTGCCTCAGCAGACACAGCACTCGATGCTGACTCTGCCTTTGCGGCGCTGTCAAATCTCTTCCCAGTGGAACCGTCCCTTGCCGCTGTTGCGCCATTGCAGCATGCCGCGCATCTCGCCAAAGTCCAGCCACTCCTTCACGACCGCCGGCAGGTCATACTTTTCGTGCTTATAGCACACGATCGTAAACTCCACAAACGTACCGGCAGGCACCGTCTCCGAATGTGCCAGGGCGATCCGCTCACCCTGCGCCGTCTGACCGCGCAGCGGCCGCTGACAGTCGCCGATCCTGCCGTAATTCTGGAACGGAATCTTCCGTTCACTGACAAAGATGTTGCCGTCGATCACCTTCTTGTACGCCTTGATCTTCTTGCTCTCACTGCCCTGCACGCTGCGTAGCGCCGAGCACGAGTCCTTAAAGAATCCCTTGATCTGGTAGTCCCAGATAAACGGCGTCAGCTTGTCCTCCATACGGGGGAACACCGTCATACCGCGCTCGATCACCTCGCCGGTGCCCAGCGCCTCGATCTCCTCGGCTCTGCTGGGCGCGTCGGGCGCGTTGTGCGCGATAAAGTTGTCATGGATCTCGGGATCGTTCGCGCACGTTCCCAAAACCTCCTCAAAAAATGTGACTCTTACCGTTAATTTGTCTTTCTGAATTGCCATTGTCTTATCTCCTTTTTTAATTTAATGTTGATTCACATTGAATCATGTTTTCCTTTACGCACAGCGCAGCATACCTTAGCTATGCCTTTGCACTTCTACGCTTGCCATGCTTTGCCGTTGCAAGTCCCGGCGACCCTAAGCTGTGCCATTGCAGCACGTTGCCCACCTTCGCCCTTACGTTGCTGAGCCAAGCTTATCCGTTGCCTTCCTGAGCCAAGCTTCGCCGTTGCTTTCCCGAGCTAAGCTCCGCCATAACTTTGCCGTCGTCGCTAAGCAAAGCTTTGCCACAGCATTCTCTTCTCTGCCCACCGTCGCCGCCGCGATCCCAGCCTCTCAGCGCCGTCGCATCTCACAGCTACTCAGAGCTACGCCGTCGCATCTCTCTGCTTGCCGATGCTTTGCCTTGTCGTGCTCTGTTTGGCTTAGCCGTTGCTCTTTTGCATGTGACCTAATGATGCTCCGCGCCTTTCAGCAGCTC
>ONEN01000162.1 GCA_900316815.1 uncultured Eubacteriales bacterium
CTGCGCGCCGAAACAGCTCCGCTGGCTGCGCTTTCTATTATTATGTATCAAACGGGAAATTTTGACTAAATTTTGACTGAAGAAAAGTAAAGAAAGAGGAGCAGGCAAATGATTGGAATTATCTGTGCTATGCAGGTAGAGGCGGACGGCATGATCGCCCTCTGCGAAAACACACGGACAACGGAAAAATACGGTATGCGCTTCACGCGCGGCACGCTCAACGGACAGGAGCTGGTGATTGTGGTGTGCGGCGTGGGAAAGGTGAACGCCGCCATGTGCGCGACGGTGCTCATCAACGACTTCCAGCCCTCGCTGGTCATCAACAGCGGCGTAGCGGGCGCGCTGTCGCCCGTGGTGAGTATCGGCGACATCGTTGTGGGTACCAAGACGGTGGAGCATGACATGAACGTGGTCGCCCTCGGCGACAAGCAGGGAGAGGTTTCCTTTCCCGACGGCAAGGTTCTTTATTTCGACTGTGACAAGGACGCGTCGGTAAAGCTGACGTCCGTATGCGAAGCCATAGAGAACACCAAAACCGTGCGCGGCATTATCGCCAGCGGCGACATCTTCATTTCCGACCGCAGAAAGCGGCTGCTGATCAACGACCGGTTCGGCGCCCTTGCCTGTGAGATGGAGGGAGCCGCCATCGGTCACGTCTGCTATTGCTGCAAGGTGCCCTTCGCGGTGCTGCGCGCGATTTCCGACGACCTCGACGAAAACAAGGGCATGGATTTCATCAAGTTCTGCTCTCTGGCGGCGGAGAAAACCGTGTTTGCCATCGACGGATTTACAAAGAGTATCTGATACATAAAGAGAAAAGATATAGAGCAGATAGAAATAATAAGATAGAAAAATAAAAAGCGCTTTTGACACCGAGCGGTGCCGAAAGCGCTTTGCTTCAGCTGATAGTATAGGCATATTGAATGCCGGTTACAACGCCGTCCTCAATGAGGAAGAGGAGGGATTCCTTATCATCGGTCGTGTAGGTGTAGTAGGAGCCGAGCGTGCCATGGTCGGAACCGTAGGCGGCGACGACGTCCTCTGCACTGCTGTCGAAGTGAATGCCCTTATGGGTGGTGAAGGTGGTGTCGGAAACTACAATTTCGGCGACGCGATCCTCACCGTCAAGCGGATACGTTTTAATGGTAAAGCCGTCATAGGTGTAGATTTTTTTCTCACCGTCGACGTGTACGCTTTCAGGCTCTCCGAACTCACTGAGAGCGTCGTCGGCGTCGCTGTTCAGCGGAACGGATATTCCGTAATAGGTAAATACGGCGTCCGACGCCTCAAAGAAACCGCCCTTCTCGGTTGCGGGCTTGCTGCTTTCGGCGGAGGAAGTGGGGATTTGCGAACTGACGGCGCTGCTTTCGCCGGCGGTACGGCTGCTGCCGCCGGTGCTCGAGCCGTAGCGGATGATAACATCTGTGCGCGAAGAGGTCTGCGACGAGCTGCCTGAGGTCGCTTTGGTGGTTGCGGGAACGGTCGTTGCGGCAGCGGTTGTCTTGGGTGCCGTGGCGGCTGCGGTTGACGCGGGGGCGGTGGTGGTGATCTTGGCGGGAGAAACAACCGATACAGTATTTTTTGCAGCGTCATCTGTTACCGCCCATTCGGGAATGGACGAGGCATCTTCACCGCAGCCGGTAAAGGTTATCGGTACGGCGGCGACAATTGCGGCGAATAATGCAATCAATACCTTTTTCATGATAAAACTCCTTTGTTCCGCAGCGGATAGCTGCTTCTGTTCGTGATCAGTCAACGAATAATACGGAATGCGGTAAAAACATTCTCTCGGACATAAAAATCCTCCACTTATTCTATCACTTTTGGTTCATTTGTTCAATAGCGTTTTTATGAATTTGTGACGTTTTTTAGTAATGCAATGATATAGAAAGGTGTATGGGGGCAGGGCAATCTGCAACGGACGTAAATTCCCACATTAAATTCCACATTAAATTCCACATCTAAACTCCACTGTGGAATTTACTTTGGGAATTTACTAATCTGCAACGGTAGGGTTAAATTTCGGCAAAATATTGACAACCACGCTTTAATGCGGTAAAATGATAGTTAACGTTATTTTGAAATAAGGTAAAAGGGGTATGAATATGAAGTTAACGGGAGCAGATATCATTTGCGAATGTTTAGTGGAACAGGGTGTAGACACCGTGTTCGGTTATCCCGGCGGCGCGGCGCTCAACACCTATGACGCGCTCTACAAATACAGCGACCGCATTACGCACATTCTGACCGCCCACGAGCAGGGCGCTTCTCACGCGGCGGACGGCTACGCGCGTTCCACAGGCAAAACGGGCGTTGTCATTACCACCTCGGGTCCCGGCGCGACGAATATCGTCACCGGTCTTGCCACCGCAAATATCGACAGCATTCCGCTTGTTGCCATTACGGCGAACGTCACCCGCGACCAGCTGGGACGCGACAGTTTTCAGGAAGTGGACATCGTTAACATTGTAAAGCCCATCACCAAGGGCAGCTTCTTAATTACCAAAGTGGAGGATTTGGCTCCCACGCTCCGCAAGGCGTTCAAGCTGGCTAACGACGGCAGAAAGGGTCCCGTGCTGGTGGACGTACCCAAGGACATCACCGCCGCGCTCTGCGAGTTTGAGCCTCTGGTTCCCGAAACGCCCTCGCGCGACGAGATCGCCAACCCCGACTGCATTGCGCGCGTGCAGGAGATGATCCGCAAATCGCGCCGTCCCATGATCTACGCGGGCGGCGGCATCATCAGCGCGGATGCCTGCGAGGAGTTCAGACAGTTTGCGGAGCTGATTGACGCGCCCGTCTGCTGTTCGCTGATGGGACTCGGCTGTCTGCCTGCGGCGCACCGCCTTTGCGTCGGCAACATCGGTATGCACGGCGGCTATGAAACCGGCATGATGACTGCGGGCTGCGACCTGATTATCGCCGTAGGCGCGCGTTTTTCCGACCGCGTGGCGGGCGACCGCGAGCGATTTGGCGAGCAGGCGAAGATCGTGCAGCTTGAAATCGATAAAAATGAAATCAACAAGAACGTCAAGGTTGACGAATATATATTGGGCGACGCCAAAAACATTCTGCAGGCGCTTCTGAACGGTCTGGAGCAGCAGGAGCATAACGTGTGGATGGCGAAAATCGAGGAGTGGCGGCACAGTCTGGACAACATCACCAAGCCGTTCTCCGACTATCCCTTCCCCGAGGAGATCATCGGCGCGGTCAACGAGCTGAAGGCGGACGATGACATCATTGCGACAGACGTCGGCCAGCACCAGATGTGGGTGGCGCAGTACGCGAAAATCGAGAAGGACAAGACCCTGCTCACCTCGGGCGGCATGGGCACCATGGGCTTCGGCATGGGCGCGGCAATCGGCGCGCAGGTGTCGCACCCCGACAAGCGCGTGTTCCTGTTTACGGGCGACGGCAGCTTCCATATGAACCTCAACGAGCTGGTTACCATGAAGTCGTACGACCTGCCTGTTGTGGTGCTGGTGATGAACAACACCGTACTGGGCATGGTGCGCCAGTGGCAGAAGCTGTTCTACGGCAGCCGCTTCTCGCAGACCGACCCCCACCGCGCGACGGATTTTGTAAAGCTCGCCAACGCGTTCGGCGTGGAGGGTATGCGCATTACCAAGAGCGAAGAAATCATGCCGACGCTCAAAAAGGCGCTGGAGATGAACACCACGGTGGTCATTGACTGTCAGATCAGCCCCGACGCGAATGTTCTCCCCATGATTCCCCCGGGAAAAACCGTAAACGAAATCGTAACCTCCATGTAGCAGCGTGACGCTGCACCCGGTGCGGCTTTGGAGCAGTCGGCTTGGCAAAACGTCGGACAAACGCCGCGTCCGAACGCGGGATTAGGTGGTTAAGTTGCTAACAAACGTTAGTTGCGCGGATTGCCCCCTCGTG
>ONEN01000147.1 GCA_900316815.1 uncultured Eubacteriales bacterium
TCGAGGGAATGGAGCACAACGCCGCGGTCATCTTTCCCATCATCGCCTCGGGCGACGTGATGGGCGCCGTCGTGATGTTCAGCGGCGAAAACGTAAAGCTGCCTACTGCCACAGAGGTCAAGCTCGCCCAGTCCGCCGCCGCCTTTCTCGGCAAACAGATGGAATGATAAAGATAATTGAAAAAAAGACAGCGCTCCCGACCCGGGAACGCTGTTTTTGATGGATCCTATTATAGTACAAGCAACGCTTACTTATTAAAGATAGACATGATGTCATAGAAGGAATCATCGTCATCGGTGGTATCCTTGACCGCGCGGCCTCTTCTTCTGTTATTCGCAGGAGCGGGAGTGGGCGCGGGAGTTTCCACGATAACGTTATCGCTGGACTGCTTCTGCACCAGCGGAACCGTGTCGGCAGTGCCGAAGCCTGTGGCGATAACGGTAACGCTCATCTGATCGTCCATTCTGTCGTCGATAACGGCACCCCAGATGATGTTCGCGTCCTCGCTCACCTTGTCCTTGATCATGGTGGAGGCAGTGTCGATATCGTCGAGGCTGACGTCAGAGGAAGCGGTGATATTGATGATCAGACCCTTTGCGCCGTCGATAGAGGTCTCAAGCAGCGGGCTGGAAACCGCCATTTCGGCAGCCACAGACGCTTTGTCCTTGCCGGAGGCGGAGCCGATGCCCATGTGCGCATAGCCCGCGTCCTTCATAACGGAGGTAACGTCCGCAAAGTCGAGGTTTACCAGACCGGGCAGCAAGATCAGGTCGGAGATGCTCTGAACACCCTGACGGAGCACATCGTCCGCAATGGCGAACGCGTTCTGCAGCGTGATGCTGGTGTCGGAAACATATTTCAGTCTTTCGTTGGGAACGATGATCAGTGAATCCACGCAGGCGGAAAGCTCGGCAATACCCTGCTCAGCCTGGGTCATTCTTCTCTTGCCCTCAAACGCAAACGGCTTGGTTACCACGCCGACGGTGAGGATGCCCATATCCTTCGCGATCTTCGCCACAACGGGAGCTGCGCCCGTACCGGTGCCGCCGCCCATGCCGGCAGTGACAAACACCATGTCGGTATCCTTCAGCAGCGCTGCGATCTCGTCCTTGCTCTCGTCGGCTGCATTCTGTCCGATGGCGGGATTAGAGCCTGCGCCCTTGCCGCGGGTCAGCTTTTCACCTATCTGAATCTTCTGAGAAGCCTTTGAAAGTCTCAATACATGTTCGTCGGTGTTGATCGCGATAAATTCGACGTTCTTTACTTCCATAGCGACCATGCGGTTCACAGCGTTGCCGCCGCCGCCGCCGACACCGATTACTTTAATTTTAGGCATATACTCGCTTTCCAGTTCCAGTTCAAAAGCCATTTTTACTTCCTCCTTAGTGAATCGAATCTATTATAAAAAACGCGTAGTCTGCTTATAATACATACTTTGCAACTATCTTACCATACTTTATAAAAAATATCAATGCTTTTCTATGGATTTTTTTCGGTAAAATGTTGCAGCCCCGAGCCGTTCGCTCAGTTGCCGCCGTTGACGGCGTTGTTTTCCGCTCCGTCATCCTCAGCAGACTCGCCCGGATCGCCCTGATTGCCGCTGCCGCCGGCGGGAACCGTGGTGGTCTGCGCCGCGGGAGGCGAGGTGGTGACGGCAATGGTGGGCGAAGGCTTGTAGCGCGACATCTTGTTTTTATTGCAGGTGGAGACGTCCAGCGTGCCCGAGACGGTGCCCGTGTGGTTGGGGTCAAGCTTCTCGTTGATGATCGTGAACGCCGTCTTGATTTTATATTCAATGTCGTCGGGCAGGCCGATGTTGATATCAATGCGGTTGTCGTAGTTGATAATGATGCCCGACAGATTGGTGATATCAAAGCCCGTGATATTTTCGACGTTATTGGCGGCAAAGCTCTTTGCCACGCTGTGGAGGATCTCCGAAACGGAGTCGTCGCCGAAATCAATGTAGGTACCCTTTGTTTTGTCGCGTATCTCACCGCATTTCAGCTCTACCAGATCGTCGGTTTTATAGGTCGTCCTGTCGAGGATGCGCCCCTTGGAGCTGATGATCAGATAGCCGTCGTCGTCCTGGATCGCGTAGGAGGGAACGGCGTTTTTGACGGTGATGGTGATGGTGTCGGGAACCTGGAAATCCACCTGCGCGCTCTCTACATAGGGCAGGTTTTTCACAATCTCCTCAGGTGTACTGTTCCACGTACCGATGAAAATATTCTGCTGCTCCACCACATTGCTGAAATCAATGATCTGCTGCTTTTCATAGTAGACGTCGCCCTCTACGTTGATATGCTCCGTTTTGAAAAGCACCGTAAAGCTGAGCACCACGCCGATAATCAGCACGCCCAGAATGATGGCGATGGAAAGCAGAATGCGCTTGACGCGGATCTGGCGGTGCGAGAGGGGCTTTTTGTTGCGGTGAATGACCTCGCGCTCCTGCCGGCGGATGATCCTGGCGCGGCGCTCCTGCCGCTGCTTCTCGGCGTATTCGTCAACAAAGTAGCCCTCCTCGTGATCCTCGGGCTTCAGGTCGCGGAGCTTCTCCCTGCCTCTGCGGCGGTAAAGCTCCTCACGGCTGAGATGCCGGCGGCGCTCGGCGTCCATTTTTTCGCGGCGCGCGTAGACGGCCTCCTTGATCTTACTGGGGGCAGCCTCCTTTTGGGGAGCGGCTCCCGGTCGTGCGGAGGTTTTTCTATTCTGTTTTTCCTGTTCCTTATGGAACTTCTGCGCCTGCCTCGCCGCTTCCCTGCGCTGCTTGGCAAGCTGTCGTTTATCTCTTGAATCCAACAGCCATATCTCCTTACGTCCTGTTTGACTCTGTTTGCCGCCGACGCGCTACACCCGTTTTACATCGGCTCCCAATGCCGACAAAACCTGTTCAAAGCTTTCGTATCCGCGGTCGAGGTAACGCACGCCCCCCAGCTCGGTTTTCCCTTCGGCGCACAGCCCTGCGGCAACCAGCGCGGCGGCTCCGCGCAGGTCGGCTGCCTCCACAGCGGCGCCGTACAGACGGGGAACGCCCTCTACCACGGCAAACTTTCCTTCGGTTTTGACGTCCGCTCCCATGCGCGCCAGCTCGGCGGCATGGCGGTAGCGGTTTTCAAAAATATTTTCAATCAGCACCGTCGTCCCGTCTGCCACCGCTGCCGCCGCCAGCAGGGGCGCCTGCGCGTCGGTGGGAAAGCCCGGGTACGGCATGGTGCGCACAATGCGCATGGAACGCAGCCGCTCGGGTGCCGTTATCTTCAATTCATTTTCACGCGCGGCAAAAACGCAGCCCGCGTCCTCAAACACGGGCAGAACCGCTGCCAGGTGACTGTGTATCACGCCCTTGAGCGTGATGGCGGAGCCTGTTACCGCCGCGCAGGCGATCAGCGTCGCCGCCACGATGCGGTCGGGTATCACGGCGTGCGCACAGCCGTGCAGCTCTCTGACGCCGTCTATCACGATAACGCTCTCCCCCGCGCCGCGTATCCGCGCGCCGCAGCGGTTTAAGTAATCGGCAAGGTCGCTGATTTCCGGCTCCCTCGCCGCGTTGGTGACGGTAGTCACACCCGACGCCGTGCAGGCGGCGAGGATGATGTCCTCGGTGGCACCCACGCTCGGGAAGGGCAGGGTGATGTCGGCGCCCCGCAGTCCGTGAGGCGCACGGCAGTCCAGTATGCCGCGCCGCTCTTTAATGACCGCGCCCAGACGGCGCAGCGCCTTCAGGTGCAGATCGATGGGACGCTGTCCGATGGCGCAGCCGCCCGGAAGACTCAGCCGCGCTCTCCCCTGCCGCGCGAGCACCGCGCCGAGGAACATAATGGAGCCGCGCGTCTGCCGCATGAGCGCGTCGGGGATGTCATGGCGCGTAATGCCGTCGTTTTTGACCAGCACCGTGCCGTCGCTGCGCTGCGCCTTACAGCCGAGCCAGCGGAGGATCCGCAGCGACGCCTCCGTGTCGGAGAGCAGCGGACAGTTGTAGAGCACGCTCTCGCCGCGTGCCAGCACCGTTGCCGCCAAAAGAGGCAGCGCGCTGTTTTTCGCTCCCTGGAGCCGCACGCCGCCGCCGAGCCGTTTTCGTCCCGTGATATACAATTTTGACACACAAACACCCTCTTCTGCAATCATAGTTTATTCTATGACGGAGAACAGGTTGTGTGTGAAGAAAACGGGGATTTTTCCCCATAGTCACACAAATATCATTATACCAGATTCAATACCTGTTTGACAACAGAATATATGCGCTCATTTGCGTTGGTAATTGCCATTTTTTTAGAATTTTCGCTGAATTTCGCGAGGGTCTCCTCG
>ONEN01000163.1 GCA_900316815.1 uncultured Eubacteriales bacterium
CTGGCCTGCACGGAGCTGCCCATCGTGGCCAATACCCTGCCGGACGAGGGACCCTTCGTGGACCCCACCGTGGAGCTGGCCCGGGCGGCGGTGCTCTTCTGCGGCTATCCACTGAAAGAAAAAGAGGCGGAATAAAGCAGGGATTCTGTACAATTTGACAAAATGAACCGGTATTATTTGTCAATAATACCGGTTTTTTAGAAAAATTGCATTGATTTCTATTTTATCATTGACAAAAAAGGAAAAAAACAGTATCTTTTAGTAGGGGTTGACATGATGACGCAAAGCCGCTTGTCTTTGATCACAGTGCCGCACAGTTTTCAAGCCGCGTGTGAAGGAAGCGTTTTTTGCCGATTACTCACCCTCAGCCGGATGACCGAGCTGCACGGTGTGTGTGGAGGCGACGTCCAAAGAGGCGGATAATGCCCCAATTAAGACATGCTGACAAGGAATAATTAATGAGTGAGGACAGAACACTATGAAAGGAAACACACTGAAAAAATGCTTGAACGGAAACCAATTAAAGCTGATTGCGATCATCGCCATGACAATCGACCATCTGACGTGGATACTCTTCCCCGGCTTTCAGACGGTGTGGTGGGTTTTGGGTCTGCATATCATCGGCAGGCTGACTGCCCCGATCATGTGGTTCTTCATCGCGGAGGGCTGCTTCTATACGCATGACAGGCGAAAGTACCTGATGCGGCTGTTCGGCTTTGCCGTGGTTTCCCACTTTGCCTATGATTTCGCGTTTGGTATTCCGTTTTTTGACGCGTCGTACGGCTTTCTGAACCGCACAAGCGTGATGTGGTCGCTGGCGCTGGCGGCGGTCATCACGTTTGTTTGGCAGATCGAAAAGATTTCAACCCCGTTGAAATTTGTCATCCTGTTCAGTGCGTGCATTATATCCCTGCCGTCGGACTGGTCGTCCATCGCGGTGATGGCGCCGTTCTTTATCTACAACCACAGGGGCAAATTTAAGCTTCAGGCATTGGATATTGTGATCTGGACGGCGGTGTATGCACTGGTGTACTTTTTTGCCATTGACAAGCTTTACGCCATCTTGCAGATGTTCACCTTCCTGTCGGTTCCGCTGCTGTTTCTGTACAACGGCAAGCGCGGCAAATGGAAGGGCATGAAGTGGCTCTTTTATGTGTACTATCCCGCTCACCTCGTCGTTATCGGCGTGCTTCGCCTGCTGCTGCATGGTGACATCCGGCTGATTGCGTAAGCGGGCGCGACAATACTGCTGAGAAGTCGGATATTTCACTTTTTCGTGAGATGCCCGACTTGTTTATTTCTTTTTGTTTTTCTGAAATTCCCTGACCCGCTTTGAAAGCGCTTCCAGCTCTTCCTTCGACAGCTCGGGTAAATGCTCCAGCTCATCCATAAATTCCCGCGCGCTGTCGTTGGCACGGAACCGCGCCAAATCCGAGAAAAAACTCGTGATGACCGCCGTAAAGATGGCAATCACCGCGATGGAATACACGGACAGCAGAACGGTGATGATCCTGCCCACAACCGTGACCGCCGCAAAATCGCCGTAGCCGATAGAGGTAGCGGAGGCAAAGCAGAACCACAGGCTGTCGGCATAGGTGTTGATCTGCGGCTCCCAAATCCAAATCGGCACCGCCGCCGCGAAGAACCAAATCAGATAGCCGCTGATGATTTTATCGGCGCCCGCTGTTTTGAACGCGTTGCGCAGCATTCTGCGCACTTGCTTTTTTCTGAGCATACCTCCGCCTCCCCTGAGCCTGTCTTATTTTCGGCATGGCACCCGCTTTTCTCTCTGTCAACGTCGGACGGAAACAGGCTGCGGTTTTCTTTCATCAGCCTGATTTTTTCCTGCCGCTTCAATCGTTTGATGTGAAACTCCCTGCGCATCGCTTCCTGTCTGGTGGGAAACGCTTCGTAGTGAACGAGCTTCACGGGGAGTCGCGTGCGCGTGTATTTGGCGGCAGTGCCGCTGTTGTGCGCCGCCAGGCGTTTTTCCGGATTATTCGTCCAGCCGCAGTAGAATGTACCGTCGGCACATTCCAGCAAATAGGTATAGTTGCCGTTTGTCCCGTTGTTATCCAACTCTTTCCCCTCCCCTTCGCGCTTCGTGACATGCGTTTTGTCATGCCTGTTCTTCTGTTATTATATCAAAAGTAAGTGCTTGTGTCTACCCCGCTGTTCTGCTGAGAGGTATGGAAATTGCGTGACAAAAAATTTATATTGATTTAAGGATTATTTAATAATTTAGCCGCTATAATGAAGCCATAACAAATAAAGGAGATGCTTTTATGAATAAAACCGATTTCATCAACGCCTTAGCGGAAAAGGCCAACCTGACTGTTGAGCAGGCAGCATGTGTCAATGACATATTTGAGGAGCGCAATGTGCTCAGAAAGAAGAACGAGCCGTTTTTTGTGACCGCCATCGCCGAAAAGCTCAGCGTGGAAGAAGGCCGCGCCAAGGAGATTTACGACTGTGCCTATGATCAGATCGGCAGCGGTATCATCGGAAGGCTGCGGCACCCGTTCGGTGAGCGCGAAGCATAAGCAGCGACAACCAACGCCCCGTGCAAAAAACAAGCACGGGGCGTTACGCGTATCTATGCTATTGCAGGGAGCCGTAGTCAGCAATCAGTTTTGCCATGCTTTCACCGTTTTGCAGGCGGTTCAGCATTTCCTTGGCGGGATTGGTGCGGCGGCGGACGCGGTCGTAGAGCGGCTCAAGGTATTGTTCCTCGCCCTCTCCCCTCTCCTGCAGACCCTCGCGGCAGAGATCAAGCACACTCTGTGCCAGCGCATACAGCGCGTCGGTATCAATGTACGAGGGCAGGTCGCGTCGGATAAGCTGGCGGCGCAGCTCCGCGGCGTTGTAGCCGTGGTGATAAAGCGCGGCGTCGTTTGCCAGCAGCGCGCCGAGCTGTTCGGTTTTGTTCTGCAGGCCGAGGTGGAACGCGGCAACGGTCATAACATCGCTGACGGGCTGACAACAGGCGCTGCGGAACTCGATGGTGCCGCGGAAGGTCAGATCCTCAAATTTAAAGGTGCGCAGATAGGCGATGTCCTCGGGGCGCGGTTGGAAGGTCATGCGGTGCAGCTTGCCGTTTTCGGCGTATTCGCCCGTCAGACTGTCAAGTGTGAAATAATCGAGGATGTTTACGGGCGGAAAGCACAGGTAATGCCCCTCGCGCTCCGCGAAGTAAAGACTTGCGGTGGAAATGTAATGCAGCAAATCGTCCTCGGTGCGGATGTCGCAGTCGTACATGCCGACATTGTGAGGATTAATGCCGTGGGTGCTGTTCTCCCACAGCATGTCGCGGCAGCAGAGCAAATCCTCGTCCTCGCCGAGCAGCACGGAGTTGGCAAACAATAATCCTTTTATCGGCTCCAGCGTGTTAAAGGTACGAATCACCTCGGGCAGCTTTTCGCGCGAGACATCCAGCTGCACCTGCGACGCGCTTGAAAACATGCCGAATTGCGGATAGCGGTGGAAGTACATCGGCAGGCAGGCGTACTTGGTAAAGGACGAAAGATGGTGGAACAGCATTTTGTATCTGCCGTTTGCGATGGGTTCGGTGCGGTTCAGCTCCCGGTGCGGGTTGATTCCCATTCCCGTGAGCGTGTGATTGAAGGGACGGAAAAATGCCTGCACAAAGGAATAATATTCCTTAAAGCGGCTGTGAACGGCGCGCAGGGTCGTCTCTTTGCCGAAGGAAAACTCCATGTTGTTGTAGGAGCAATCGTAGGAAAACACATCGCCGGTTTCCTCGTGGACGGCGGCGTATACCTGACCCTCCTCGTCATATCCCGTCGCCGTAAAGCCGAAATGCGCCAGAAACGCGGCGGTCAGGCGGTGCACCACGGAAAAATCAACCGCTTCGTTGTTGAGGTTGACAATGGGCAGCTCGATTT
>ONEN01000165.1 GCA_900316815.1 uncultured Eubacteriales bacterium
GACAAATTTTTCAATACCTAACACATAGTCGGCGGAAACGCGGTAGAGCAGGCACAGGGCGATCAAATGCTTGATGGGCAGCTCACGCTTTCCGCTTTCGTATTTGCTGTACTGTTCCTGACGGGTGTGCAGAATAAACGCGATTTGTTCCTGTGTAAAGCCGTTCTTGATTCTCAAATCCTTTAACCGTTTGCAGTAATCCATGAAAAAACCTCCGTTTTAACCCTTATACAATTTGTATAATCGTTGTTTCAACATCATTATAACATGTTAATATGTCCGATTGCAACTAAAATTTATGTGGAGAGCGTTGTTAAAACATCATTGTTGAATTATACAAAATATTTTTTTGATGTGGAAACTCACCGCTTTTCCACATGAGAATGACGGTTATTTTTCAAAAATGCCAGTCCGGAGCGGGCTAATCCTGCAAAATTTCGTGCAATTTGTGAATAAACGGAATAAAAAAACATAAATTATGAAATTTTAATTAAAAAACTTGCAAAAAAGTCTTGCAAAATCCAATGTGATAGTGTAGAATAAGAAACGTTGGTGAAACGAAATCCCGTTTCGCCTGCAAATTGATTCCGTACATTATTAAAGGGAGGACTTCTATTATGTCATACGTTAGCGAACAGCTTGAAAAGCTGGCAGCAAAAAATCCGAATCAGCCCGAGTTTCTTCAGACAGCCACCGAGGTTCTGACTTCCTTGGAGCCTGTATTTGATGCAAACCCCGAGTACGAGAAGATGGCTCTCATCGAGAGAATCACCGAGCCCGAGAGACAGGTTATGTTCAGAGTTCCGTGGGTTGACGACAACGGCAAGGTTCAGGTTAACCGCGGTTTCCGCATTCAGTTCAACAGCGCGCTCGGACCCTACAAGGGCGGCCTTCGTTTCGCGCCCAATGTAAACATCAGTATTGTTAAGTTCCTCGGCTTCGAGCAGATCTTCAAGAACGCGCTCACCGGTCTTCCCATCGGCGGCGGCAAGGGTGGCGCTGACTTCGATCCCAACGGCAAGTCCGATATGGAGATCATGCGCTTCTGCCAGTCCTTCATGACCGAGCTTTACAGACACATCGGCCCCAACACCGACGTTCCCGCGGGCGACCTCGGCGTAGGCGGCAGAGAGATCGGCTACATGATGGGCCAGTACAAGAGAATCCGTGACAGCTATGACGGCACACTCACCGGTAAGGGCGTCCTCAACGGCGGTCTTGCAGGCAGAGACGAGGCTACCGGTTACGGTATCGTGTTCTATGCGAGAGAGATGCTGAAGCACTTCGGCGAGACGCTCGAGGGCAAGAAGGTTGCTATCTCCGGCTTCGGTAACGTTGCCTGGGGTACTGCCAAGAAGCTGGAGCAGCTCGGCGCTAAGGCTATCACCATTTCCGGTCCCGACGGCTACATCCTCGACGAAGAAGGCGTAACCGGCGAGAAGATCGATTACCTCCTCGAGCTCAGATCCTCCGGTAAGAACATCTGCTCTCCCTATGCAGAGAAATATCCCAACGCCAAGTTCTTCCCCGGCGAGAAGCCCTGGGGTGTTAAGGCTGACCTCTACATTCCCTGCGCGACCCAGAACGAGATTCACACCGCTGACGCTGAGAAAATGGTTGCCAACGGCTGCAAGTTCCTCTGCGAAGGCGCTAACATGCCCACCACCAACGAGGCTATCGAGTATCTCCAGGAGAACGGTGTTGTTGTCGGTCCCTCCAAGGCTGCTAACGCCGGCGGCGTAGCTTGCTCCTGCATCGAGATGGCGCAGAACGCCGAGCACCTCATCTTCTCTGAGGAAGAGGTATTTGAGAAGCTCGAAGGCATCATGGTCAACATCTTCAAGCAGTCCATGGACGCTTGCGAGAAGTACAACCTCGGCGACAACCTCATCGCGGGCGCTAACATTGCCGGCTTTGAGAGAGTAGCGAAGGCTATGATGTTCCAGGGCATCTGCTAATCTGCTTTTAAAATCTACCATATAAAAACGGCGCCCGGGGTCATTCCCGGGCGTTGTTTTTTGACAAAACCGAACAGTTGTGCTATGATAAGGAATAATCGGAAAGGAGAGTTTGTCATGCAGCACCTCGGCACCAAAACACTGGAAACAACGCGCTTGCTTCTGCGCAAAACAAAAGAAAGCGATGCCCAACCCATGTTCCGCAACTGGGCAAGCGATCCGCGTGTCACCAAATTTATGACATGGTATCCGTATGAATCGGCTCAGCAGCTTCACGATACCTACCACCGGTATCTGTTGGAGAATCAGGATCGGAAGGATTTTTACGACTGGAAAATCGAGCTGAAGGAAACCGGCGAACCGATTGGCTCTATCAGCGTCGTTGAGCTATGCGAAGACATTGAAGAGGCGGAAATCGGATATTGCCTCGGATATAACTGGTGGCACAAAGGAATCATGACTGAAGCGTTTACCGCAATCATCCGTTTTTTATTCGAAGAAGTACACGTGAATCGTATCGTGGCAAAGCACGACATCAACAACCCGCACTCGGGAGACGTTATGAAAAAATGCGGACTGCAATACGAGGGCACGTTGCGTCAGGGCGGCAAAAACATCCAGGGTATTTGTACACTTGCCGTTTATGCTATATTAAAGGAAGATTACCATCGATAATCATTCCGCACAGCCTTTTCCGGCCTTTTGCGGTCGGGTTCTCCCCTCAATTATACAAAATGTTCATTTTGTATAATTATTCCAATTTGGAATTATCCCTCTCTTTTTCTGTGCTATAATGGAAATATCAAAAAATCGGAGTGAGAATCATGGCAGTTCGTTTTCAGGATGAAGCATTTCCCATCTTAAAGGAATACTTGTATTATCAGCAAACCATCCGCCAAAAATCAATTAAAACCGTTGACGAATATTTTCTGGATTTGCGCACCTTCTTCCGCTTTATGAAAGTGTATCGCAAACAGGTTCCCGAAGATGCGGATTTTCAGTCTGTCACAATTGACGATATCGACTTAGCGTTTGTGGAAACCATCAGCTTGAACGACGCTTACGAATATATGAACTACCTTCAGCGGGAACGCGGCAACAATGCTGCCGCGCGCGCGCGGAAGTGTTCCAGCTTAAAGGGCTTTTTTAAATTTATTACACAAAAAAAGCATTATCTCGAAAAAGATCCCATTGAGGAGCTTGAAATTCCAAAAACCAAAAAAGCTCTCCCCAAGTATCTCACGCTCGAACAAAGCATCGAGCTGCTTAACGCCGTCGAGGGCGAGCACCGCGAGCGCGACTACGCCATTATCACCCTCTTCCTCAACTGCGGTCTGCGCGTTTCGGAGATGGCGGGGTTGAACTACACCGATATCCGCAACGATCACACGATCCGTGTGCTCGGCAAGGGCAACAAGGAGCGCATCATCTATCTCAACTCCTCCTGCATGAAATAAAGGATAAAAACGCGCTGTTTATCAGCCGCAACCACCGCAGGATGTCCGTCAAGACCATTCAGGCGATGGTGTACAAGTACCTTGAAAAAATCGGTCTGAGCGCACAGGGATACTCCTGCCACAAGCTGCGCCATACAGCCGCGACGCTGATGTACCAGCACGGCGGCGTGGATGTGCGCGTACTCAAGGACGTGCTCGGTCACGAGAACCTCGGAACCACCGAAATATACACTCATCTGAGCAGCGAACAAATGAAAAATGCCGCAGAATCCAATCCGCTGGCGAAAATCAATAAAAAAAAGACAGGTAATTAGCCTGTCTTGTCTTATCTTTTACAGTATCACAACTCCTCCGATGTCGGTCAGCGGCTCCTTTTTGCATACAATTTCAATTTTGGAGTGATGTTTCCGGCAAAACGCCTCGATTCTTCCGTAGTCGGGGTGTTTTGTTATGTCACCGAAAAAATAGGTCACACCGTTGTCCGCAAAACCCGCGCCGCCGATAAAGCCGTATGAAAATCCCTCCAGCCGGATGTCCCCCGCTTCAATCAGCAGCACCTCTGCCCCGCTGCGGCGCAGCGCCTTTTCAATCGTCTTATCCGCCGTAACGACCGCGTTTTCCGCAATAACCAGCGTGGAGCACTGCGTATAGCCCTGGCGGACGTTGATCAGCTCAATATTCCGCTCTCTGCAAAACGCCAGCACCGATTCATCCGCCGCGCTGAGCTTGGCATAGAGCCGGTTACCGAAGTACAAACAATTGAGCCTGACATTATCGGGATAGTTCCTCCCGAGCGGTTGAAGGCAATCGTTTAGCGTAAAAAGCCTGTCCTCTATTTTCAGAAGCTGCATATCAACATGCAGACGCTCGGGCCGGTGGAAGATGTCAACGCTTTTGGTTGGAAGAATGTGATAGCCACGCGCTGCCAGCTCTTCACAGAAGCACGGGTAAAGGCAGCTCATCACCAGCGTTTTCATCAGCTGACTGCCTCAAACGCCTCGCGGATGTTCTTGACGCCGATCAGCTCCGCGTCTGCACAGGTGACGCCCTTGAGGTTGTGATACGGCAGCACAATCCTCTCAAAGCCCAGCCGCACCGCTTCGTTCACACGCATCTGTGCCTGTGACACAGCGCGGATCTCGCCCGCCAGACCGATTTCTCCGAACACAACGGCCTTTTCGTTGACAGGCGTGTCCTTCAGGCTGCTGATCAGCGCCATTGCGATGGACAAATCAATAGCAGGCTCATCCACACGCAGACCGCCTACGATGTTAATATAGGTGTCGCTGTTGGAGAAAAAGTAGCCCGCTCGTTTTTCCAGCACTGCCAGCAGCATAGACAGGCGGTTGTAGTCGTAGCCTGTCGCCATACGGCGCGCGTTGCCGTAGCCGCTCTGTGTCGCAAGCCCCTGCGTTTCCGCGAGGATCGGGCGTGAGCCCTCCACGGTACAGGTGACGCAGGTGCCGGACACGTTGGTCGGTCTGCCCGAAAGCAGCATCACAGAGGGATTATCCACCTCGCGCAGTCCCTTGTCAGTCATCTCAAACACGCCGATTTCGTTGGTGGAGCCGTAGCGGTTCTTGACAGCGCGCAGAATGCGGCATGCCATCTGCTTATCGCCCTCAAAGTGCAGCACGGTGTCGACAATATGCTCCAACACCTTCGGTCCCGCAATGGATCCTTCTTTGTTGACGTGTCCCACCACAAACATGGGGATATCCAGTCCTTTGGCGGTGCGCATAAGCATGTTGGTGCATTCCCGCACCTGTGTAACGCTGCCCGGAGATGAATTGAGCTCGGTGAGGTTCATGGTTTGAATGGAGTCTATCATCACCAGATCGGGCTTGACGTTCTTGATTTGTTCGCACACAACCTCTACGTCTGTTTCCGTCATCACCAACAGGTTCGGCGAGGTCACACCCAAACGGATGGCGCGCAGCTTGAGCTGCCGCTTGCTTTCCTCGCCCGAGACATAGAGAATACGCAGGCTGTCGCCCATAAACTGGCATATCTGCATGAGCACGGTTGACTTGCCGATGCCGGGATCGCCGCCGAGCAGGATCAGACTGCCCTTGACGATGCCGCCGCCCAGCACGCGGTTCAGCTCATGGCAGCCGGTGTCATAACGGTGTTCATCTTCTGTTGTGATTTCATTAATGGAACAGGGCTTGGCATAGGCCGCGTGTGTCCTTGCTTTTGCTGCCGGAGCGGTTTTGGAGGTATCCTTTATCTCCTCGTTCATGGTGTTCCATTCACCGCAGGACGGGCATTTTCCGTACCATTTCGGCGATTCGTGCCCGCACTCCGAGCATATATAGACGCTTTTTATTTTAGCCATCGCTTGTCACTTCCGTTAATTGGTATTGGCAAAGTTGATAAATCCCGTGGCAATCGCCAGCGCCATCTGTTTTTGATAGCAGTCCGTCACCAAAAGCTCGCGCTCGCTGCGGTTGGAGATAAAGCCGCATTCCACGATAACGGCGGGATATTGTGCGTTTTTCAGTAAAAATATTTCCTTGCCCGCCTTCTTGCATTCGCGTTTGTTATCAGGCTGCAGCATGTCGGTAACCGAGCGGCGCAGGCATTCTGCCAGCGAGGCGCTTTTTTCGTGGTTGGGTGAATAAAATATCTGCGCGCCGCGGGAGGAAGCGCTGTCAAATTTATTTTGGTGAATGCTGAGCACCACATTGTCGGGCGAAGCATTATATAAATCCAACCGCATTTTCATGTCGTTGTACTTTCGCTTTCTGACGTCCTCTCCCTCATCGGTCAGCGCGTTGTCCCCGTCACGCGTCATAGAGACCTCATAGCCGCAGAGACGCAGCAGATCGGCTGTATCGTGTGACACGGCGAGATTGATGGTTTTTTCCAACACACCGCCCGCCACAGCGCCGCCGTCCTCACCGCCGTGTCCCGGATCGATCAGGACGAACGGACGAGACTGCCGCACTTCGGCAGCCGTTGTCACGGTCAGCTTTTCCGCCGACCTGATCATCAGACCAACAAACGCGGCCAGGCACAGCAAAACAGCCGCAGCAGGCAGTATCTTTTTGCGTATCATAGCAACACCTCTGCCTAAAAATATGCCGGCGGCTGAAAGTATTATACATCATTTCCCCGATATTGGCAACAAAAATGAATTTTCTCTTGTAGTTATTTTCTTAAAGTGTTATAATAAACAGGAAAAATTTTTAAGGAGCGGTTAGCATGAAGAAACCGGGCAGAAACGAGGCCTGCTGGTGCGGAAGCGGAAAAAAATATAAAAAATGCCACATAGATTTTGACGAGAGAATCGAGGAAATAGAGGCAGAGGGTCACATTGTTCCCGACCACAGCATCATCAAAACTCCCGCGCAGGTTGAAAAAATCAAGGAGAGCGCAAAGATCAACATCGCGGTGCTCGACTATGTTGCCGAGCATATCCGGGCAGGTATTTCCACCGCAGAGATCGACCGCTGGGTGAACGAGGTTACCACCAAAATGGGCGGCGTTCCCGCACCTCTCGGTTATCAGGGGTTCCCGAAGAGCGTTTGTACCTCCATCAATGACGAGGTCTGCCACGGTATCCCGTCTGAGGATATTATTCTGAAGGACGGTGATATTGTGAACGTAGACGTGTCTACCATTCTGGACGGTTACTATTCCGATTCCTCGCGCATGTTTT
>ONEN01000169.1 GCA_900316815.1 uncultured Eubacteriales bacterium
TGTATTGGACAACCCTGTTTATTGCGGCAAGCTTGCCTATGGTCGGCGCAAAACCGAAAAGATAGCGGGAGCAAGGAATCAATACCATATCGTCAAGCAAGATGAATATCCGGTTTACGACGGTATTCATGAAGCTATCGTTTCCGAGGAAGATTGGCAGCTCGCACAGAAAAAGCGGCAGGCAACGGGAAAGAAGTTTGAGAAAACCTATCACCCCGAACGCGAGAATATTCTATCGGGCATTTTGCGCTGTCCGGTCTGCGGTGCGGGAATGTACGGCAAAAAAAAAAAAAAAAAGAGAAAAGACGGAACCTATTACAAAGATTATTATTACTATCAGTGCAAGCACCGCACCACCGTGAACGGTCACAAATGCGGATATAAACGGCAGTGGAAACAGGAAATGGTAGACGACGCTGTTGAGGAGGTTATTCGCAAGCTTGTCAATAACCCCAAATTTGAGGATGCGATCCGTCAGAAAATCGGCGCTCAAATAGACACCAAGGAGCTTGAAGCGGAGTTAACTCAGTTGCACAAGCAGTTGCGTCAATTGAACGGCGCAAAAGCAAAATTAGGGCAGCAGATGGACAGCCTTGATATAACGGACAAGTATTATGATCGCAAGTATCAGGACATGGAAAACCGCCTGTATCAGTTCTACGACAAAATTGATTCGGTTGAAAAGCAAATCGACGAAACGGAAACCAGAATTATTAACATCCGTCAGGACAGGATTTCCAAAAAAAATATCTATCAGTTCCTCCTGTACTTTAACGAGTTTTACGACAGATTCACCGACGCGGAAAAGAAGGAGTTTCTCAACTGCTTTATCGAGCGTGTTGACATCTACGAACAGGAACAGCCCGACGGACGATTCCTAAAACACATCAAATTCCGTTTTCCTGTGTTCTTTGACGGCAAGGAAACAGAAGAATTGAGTTGGGACAACGAAACAACGCTTGAGACGGTTGTCCTTTTGTCCGGAAAAATGCCCGATGATAAATGAAATAAGACAAACAGCACCGACAAAGTTTTTGTGAACTTCGTCGGTGCTGCTTATTTGTTAAAAAAGAGTAAGCAAAATTGTTGTGAGGTGATTTACAATCCTATTATTACGGCATAAGCTCCTCTGTTCCGGCAAGGAAGCGCTGAATGGCGGTGACGTCTCTGACGTTGAGCTTGCCGTCGTTGTTGGCGTCGGCGCGGTAGAGCCATTCGGGATCGCTCTCGTCAATCAGCGGACCGTTGTTTTCGTTGAGGAACCCGGCAAGATGGCGCTGTATGCTCGTGGCGTCCTCGATGGTGACCTTGCCGTCAAAATTCACGTCGCCGCGCTTGGGAGGCTCCGGCTGGTTCGGCGACATGATGACGACCGAGCGGATCGGCAGCGTCCACGACTGCTCACGCGAGAGTGTCAGGGTGAGGCTTCCGATGGGCAGGCTGTTGGTGGGAAGCAGCGTGTAGATCTCGGTGGTGGCGGTATCATTGAAGACAATACCGCCGTCGCCGTCCAAGTCATAGTTGGTGACGTCAACGGACACTCTTTCCTCGTTCTTCGCCAGCAGGTTCATTACCATGAAAACGCCGTAAGACTCGGAGCGGGGACCCGTGCCGTCGCTCTCAAACGTAACGGTATCATCATAGCGGAAGTCCATGATGCCGGTATCCTGCAGACAGCGGTCGTAGGTGTAGTTGACCGTTACGTCCTTGTCGGGCATGACGAAGTTGACCATCGCGTCATCAAAGATATGTGCGTCGTCAGAGGTCGCGGCGGCGCTGAACTGGGCGATATAATAGTCGTCGCCGAGGTCGCTTACACGGGGATAGACAAAGACAAGGTCTCCCTCGGCGGCTTCGGTGATCACATAGTTGTTAGCAAAGTCGCCGCGCTTGGAGGTAGCCACGCCGCCCGTGACGGTTATTTTGTGCTTAACGGGCTGCTTCACCTGAAGCTTAATGCTGCGCACCGGGTAGTACAGGGTTTGCTGACCGTCGGGCTCCAGCTTGATGTTCTCCTTCAGGCTGTTTGTCGCCGTCAGCGAGAAAACATTTCTGTTCTGCATTTGAATGTCATAGGAGCCGTCGCCGTCTATGTCGTAATAGGTGGCGTCGTCGCTGTACCCGATATTTGCCGCCATCCTGCGAAGAACATTTTGCGCACCGTTAGCAATGGATCTCTGCGTATGGTCGTCGGACACGGTAACAGGGCCGTTGTACAGATCCCACACGAGATCGGTCTGCCAATCGGTTTCGTAGGTGAAGCTGACGGTAACGTCGTGGTTGGGCATATAGAAGAAAAAGCTGCCGATTGACTCACTCGACGTCACCTCTACGTCGCTCGAAGTAGCGCTGTCGCTGCCCATGACGACATAGAGGTTATCGCCGATGGCTTCCTTTAACAGACGAACGGTTACCCGTTGGCCGGGAACAGCCTGTGTAACGGTTTCACCGTCCACACTGGCATAGCCTTCGCAGACGGTAACGCGGTGCAGCTCGCCGCCGACAAAGCGGATCTGGTCATATCCGTTGCTGTAATACACGGAGCCGTCGGCGTTCATATACAGGGGTTTCAGATAAATACTCCTGTCGGTACCTTGTATGTTAATAACAACCTCGCTGGTCAGCGTGAAATAGTAGTTACTGTTGGGCACCAGATTAAAGCCGACAAAATATTCCTCGCCGCCTTCAAAGGTATCAAACAGGCTGATTCCCCAATGGTTGTACCACACGCCGTCGGAAACGGTGAAGCGATGGAGGTTCCATGCGTCATTGGTCGGCGCAAGCTCCGCGTGCATGGTGTAATAATCCCATGCGGAGCCGACCGCCGGCAGCGTCAGGTCAACATGGCTTTGGAAAATCTGATTTTTCGCGAAAATGAAGTTGACGGGATTCTGTATATAGTTGCCGCTCACCTCTTCGCTGTAGCTCGGCGCGTAGTCAAAATCATAGGTATAAACACCGGTCGGCGTCAGCAGAATGTCGGCTTCATCTGCAAAGGTGATGATGTACTGATCCTCCGTGCCTGATTTCAGTTGTCCGTTCAGCTGACCGTTTTGAATCAGTTCGACCAGATAGTTGTATGTATCCTCGCTGATGACCGCGCTGTTGTCCGACAGGTCGATGTCCAGCGGATAGCATCTGTCAAAGTCCATGCTGATGTTAACGCTTGTGTCGGGCATGACGAAGTTCCATTCGGTTTCGTCCAGCGTGACGTCTTCAGAGGTGAACGAACGGAAAACGGTGAATTTCTCCATTCTGTCGGGCGCCACATGGATGCGCTCGCCCGCGCGCGCTTCCGTAACCACGCCCTCGCCGGTGGAAAGGTTGTACGCCGAGCCGTAATGCACATAGATATAGTGCGGCTCACTGTTCAGGTCGATAAAGGAAAAGCCGTTGCTGTCGGCATAGGTCTGCGCTGTGGAGTCGGAATAGCCGTAGACAGTAAAGCCGGCCTTCTTAAAAATCTGAAGGTTTCTGCCCTCGGAATAGCCCATAGAGAGAGAGTCGATGGTACAGTCGGGGTTGGGAATGGTTATCGACGCCAAGCCGGTGTTGATGAACGCCGCCGTACCGATGCTCTCGATCGTGTCGGGCAGGGTAACGTCGGTCAGGTTGGTACACTTGTAAAACGCGTTGCGGCCGATCGCGGTGACAGACGGCGCCAGCTTGACGGTATCCGCCTGCTTCATATTGGAGAAAACATGTTTGCCCAG
>ONEN01000261.1 GCA_900316815.1 uncultured Eubacteriales bacterium
GTAGCCAACATGCCCGACAAAGCAGAACCGATGATGCAAGCGGGGATGACAGGCCACGGATGACCCGCCGCGTACGGGATGGCGCCCTCTGTTACGAACGACAGACCCATGATGATGTTGACGGGGCCGTTCTTTCTCTCTTCTTCTGTCCAGCGGCTTCTGAAGATCATGGTCGAGAAAGCGATGGCGAGCGGAGGAACCATACCGCCGATCATAACAGCGCCCATAATCATATATGAGGCGTGCGTGCCGCTCGCGAGCATACCGGTCGCAAATACATATGCTGCCTTGTTGAACGGGCCGCCCATATCAATTGCCATCATTCCTGCAAGCAAAGCGCAGAGAGGAACCATCAGACCTTCGGTCTCGGACATTGCCTTGAGAGCGTCGGTCATAGCGGTGTTGATAAATCCCATGACGGGGTTGATCGCGCACATGATGACGGCTATTCCGCCTAATCCGCAAAGCGGATAAATGAGGACGGGCTTGATGCCTTCGAGCGCTCTGGGGAAGTTCGCGCACAGCTTTTCGATGCCGAGCATCATAAAGCCGCCCACAAAGCCCGCCAGCAAGCCGCCGAGGAAGCCTGAGGGAGTGATGGCTATCGCGCTTGCCTGATCAGCTGCGCTCTGATACATTTCGGGGGTCAGCGCCTGAATGACGCCGTCCTTCAGATCTGCCAAGTTTCCTGCGAGGAAGTCGTTGGTGCCGAGGTTAGCGGGGTTGAAGAAGGTGACGCCGGTGGTTGCCATAAAGCCGCCGACCAAGCCGGCAAGCAATCCGGGACGGTCTGCGATGGACATCGCGATGTAGCCCGCGAGAATGGGAACCATGAGGTTGAACGCCACGCCGCCGATTGCCTTGAACCATGCGGCTACTTCGTTAACGCTGCCGAAGCTGCCCGAACCGGCGTTTCCGGCAAAGGTGTCGATGAGGAACGCGATGGCGATAAAGATACCGCCCGCTACAACGAACGGAAGCATATGCGATACGCCGTTCATCAGGTGTTTGTAAAGCTGTCTGCCGATGCTCTCATTGCCGCCCGACGACGCGGAAGCGTCTGCCTTTTTGTCAGAATGGAAAACAGGTGCCTCGCCGTTGACGATCTTGTTGATGAGCTCTTCGGGCTTGTGGATGCCGTCTGCGACCTTTGTGGAATATACGGGCTTGCCGTCAAAGCGCGCGGTCTCAACGTTCTTGTCCGCCGCGATGATGATGCCGTCGCAGTTTGCGATCTCCTCGGCGGTGAGAACGTTCTTGACGCCGCCTGAGCCGTTTGTTTCAACCTTGATGGTGATACCCATTGATTTGCCCGCCTTTGCCAGAGCCTCGGCGGCCATATAGGTGTGAGCGATACCTGTCGGGCACGCTGTTACGGCAAGAACGCGGATGACGTCCTTCTTATCCTCGGCGGGAGCGGCAGCCTCTTCGGGGAACTGCTTTGTTTCCTGCTCGTCGATGATTTTGAGGAATTCATCGGGAGTTTTTGCCGCCTTGAGCTTGGCGGTGAAGTCCTCATGCATAAGCATCTGCATAAGACGGGCGAGCACCTCGAGGTGAACGTCGCCGTCGGTGGTTGCAGCTATCATAAAGATGAGCTTGCAGGGAGCGCCGTCGGGAGAATCGTAGTCAACTCCGCCCGGCACCGTGATTGCCGAAAGAGCGGGTGCCTTAACGGCTTCGCTTTTCGCGTGCGGGATAGCCACTTCCATTCCGATCGCGGTGGTTCCCATTTCTTCGCGTGCAAGAATTCCCTTCTTGTACTCGGCGGTATCCTTCAGGTTACCGCATTTTTCGTGCAGCTTGACAAGAATGTCAATTGCCTCCGCCTTGTCCTTCGGGGACGCGGCGAGGGTTATGCCCTGTTTTTTAAGCAGGTCAGTTATGCGCATAATACAACCTCCTTCAGTTTATTATTATTTTAAATGAATTGCTTATCCGAATTCCTTTTCAAATTTTTCCAACAATTCATCTATTTTCTCCTTTGTAGCGAGTCCGCTCAAAAACGCGACGCTTCCGAGCTTGAGAGCGTATTTGTAGTCGCCCTCCTTTTCGTAGCCCGCAATGAAGCCCGCGACCATACTGTCGCCCGAGCCAACGGTGTTGATAACCTTTTCCTTTAGCACGCCCGCCTTGTATTTGTTGCCGAACTCGTCGATCAGCATTGCGCCGTCGCCGCCGAGCGAGATCAGAACGTTTCTGGCGCCCAGCTTCTGGAGCTCCTTGGCGAAGAACTCGATCTCGTCCTCGGTTCTCACCTCGGTTTCAAAGATTTCCGAAAGCTCCTGACGGTTCGGCTTTATCAGGAAGGGCTTATACTTAAGCGACCTGACAAGAAGCTGACGCGTGGCGTCCACGACGATCCTGACGTCCTTGTACTTGATGCGCTCCATCATTCTCTCGTAAACATCGTCGGGCATTGTGTTGGGAATGCTTCCCGCGAGGACAAGGGTGTCCTCGGCTTTGATGCGGTCGATTTTCTGGAGAAGCCTCTCCAGCTCCATCTCGTCAATGTGAGGGCCCTGGCAGTTGATTTCGGTTTCCTCCCCCGCTTTGATTTTGACGTTGATCCGCGAGATCCCGCTTTTGAGCTTGATGAAATCGGTGATAATGTGGTCGTTGCGGATGCCGTTTTCGATCGCCTTGCCCGTGAAGCCCGCCACAAAGCCGTAGGCGGTGCTGTCAAGGCCGAGCTCTGCAAGCACAAGGGAAACGTTGATTCCCTTGCCGCCGTAGTAATACTCCTCGCTCGTGGTGCGGTTGGTGATTCCGCTCACGAGCTTGTCAAGCCGCACAATGTAGTCTATTGACGGATTGAGCGTTACCGTGTAAATCACTTCAT
>ONEN01000227.1 GCA_900316815.1 uncultured Eubacteriales bacterium
AAGGAGAATAGTGTGAAAGTTAAATCTTAAAGCTAAGAAAAAAGGCGCACGAAAAGAAAGCCCATATAATTGGGATAAAAATTGGTTATTTAAGCAACATTGATTCCCTGAGATTTAAGGAAAGTGATAGCTTTATCAATCTGTCTTTGAGTTTGCTTTTCTTTAAGGTTTTCTGGCATATCAATTTTCACAAGGTCAGTAGGATTCCATACTTCACCTGTAGACATCATTTGATAGATAGCTGTTAAAATCATTCTGGCTATAGCAATAATAGCTCGTTTCTTACCTCTGCGTTTAGCAATCTTTTCGTATTTAACACGATAATAAGAAGAACCTGTATCCTTCACGGCTGCGTGAGCGATTTCAACTAACGCAGGTTTGAGATAAACTCCTGCACGTGTAATGTGAACAGATTTTTTCTTACCCGCAGATTCGTTGTTGCCGGGAGTTAATCCCGCCCAACAACACAAACGCTTTGAAGAACCGAACTGAGAAACATCATCACCTATTTCAGAAATGATAGTAACAGCGGATTCACGACGAATACCCGGAATAGTGCAAAGCAAAAATATCAAACTTTCGTATTTTGAAACTATAGAATTGATAACCGAATCAACAAGAGAAATTTCATTTTCAATAAAGTCCAGATGGGAACGGACAAACTTCATTCGAAGTTTTTGCTCATCCTCAATAGAGTAACCTTCGATTGATTCGATTACTTCATCAGCTTTCTTTTTCAGAGAACGCTTTAATAGAGAGCGGCAGTGTTGTTCGTCAAAATCATAAGTAGAAATCAAATAATCGGTAATAGCGGTTGCTGAAACACCAAACATATCCGAAACGACAGAATCGAGAGCAACATTGCAAACGGTAAAGCAATTTTGAAAGCGGTTTTTCTCGCTGCTTCTCATACAGGTGAGTTTGTATCGGTAGCGGGTAAACTCACGAAGAATACGGATGCCTTTATCGGGGATAAAGCTTCCCGGAACAAGACCGAGGCGAAATAAATCGCCAATCCATTTTGAATCTTTGGTATCGTCCTTGTTTCCTTTAACGGCTTTAACCCATTTAGGATTAGCGATGGTGGTACGAATACCGCACTTTTCAAGAATGTTATACGGTGGAATCCAGTATTTACCCGTGGATTCCATACATACATCAAAGCAATTTCGACTCTTAAGCCATTCGGCAAAACGGCGCAGGTCGGAATTGAATGTTGAAAAACGTTTCTTTTCATAGTGCGGTTGTACACCATCTGTTGTGGTAATGATAGTGGCAACTAAAAACTTTTTGTGAACATCAACACCGCAACAAATTTTGTAAACAACTTTCAAATCTTTTCCTCCTTTAATCTTGTTGCGAGGAAAAGCAGTGACTGAATCATCACACATTTTTAACAGGTGTTAAAACAATTCTTAGTGTACGGGCTCGAAGCTCCACTTATTTGTGCTTGAAATGATGATTCCAACACTGATTATTATACTGTTTTGAATACGGAAGTACAATCTACGACTCAACACTTTCATTCCTATTTGTGCTGACGCTTTGCGGCAGAATGGAGATTATTATGAAGGTTACTAAGAAGAAGAACGGAAACGCTCTGACAATCGCGGCTGAGGGTCGCATCGACACAGTTACTGCAAAGGAGTTTGAGACTGAGGCAAAGGCTGACCTCGACGGTGTTGAGAATCTCACACTCGATTTCTCAAAGCTTGATTACATCTCTTCGGCAGGTCTGAGAGTTTTGCTCTCACTGCAGAAGGTTATGTCTAAGCAGGGTTCGATGAAGCTTATCGGCGTTAACGAAACTCTTAACGACATTTTTGAGGTAACAGGCTTCTCGGATATTCTTACAATCGAATGAGGAAGCTGAAATGACTATTATCGAATTGCTTCAGCAGCACACCGCCGAAAAACCGAACGCGTCGGTGCTCTTTGACGAGTCACACACAAAGGGAATCACTTATTCTCAGCTTGATGACTTAAGCGGTCGTGTTTACGCGTATCTCAAAAACAAGGGGATAGGCAAGGAGGACTTCGTGCTTATCAATCTACCCAGAGGTATTTTCCCGATTATAGCAATGATAGGTGTCTGGAAAGCGGGCGCGGCATGGGCGCTGGTCGAGGATACCTACGCTCCCGAGCGTATTGCGTATATCCGCGAGGACTGCGGCTGTAAGGTCGTCTTTCTGGCGCAGCCCGACTGGAAAAAGGACGCGGATTTTACGCAGTTCGGCAAGCCGCGTCTGGGCTTTATGGTGTCGGCAGGCAATATTGACAGCATGGTGGCGCATTACACCGTCGCCAAGCGCCGCCGCAGCGACGACGCCTACACCGCAGGCGGCAAAACAGGCAGACGCCCCGACCGCGCCGTGACGGTTTACTGCCGGATCATCCGCCGCCTTTATCCCGACAGCCCCATCATCATCGGCGGTCTGGAGGCTTCGCTGCGCCGCTTCGCGCATTACGACTACTGGAGCAACCGCGTCATGCCGTCGGTGCTCTTTGACAGCGGCGCGGATATTCTCGTCTACGGCATGGGAGAGCTGCAGACCGTGGAGATCGCCCGCCGTTTGAGCGAGGGCTATCCCGTGGAGGCGCTGCACGATATCCGCGGCGTCTGCTATCAGGTGAAAACGGAGGACTATGTGCCGCAGTCGGCGGTGGAGCTGCCCTCCTTTGAGCGCGTCCGCGACAACAGGCGCGACTACGCCGTCGCCGCCCGCAGGGAGCTGGACGAGGCGGACGCGGTGCGCGGCAAAACGCTGATCCAGCGGCACGGCAGGCGCATATTGGTGCAGAATCCGCCCATGCAGCCGCTCAATACCAAGCAGCTCGATTGGGTCTACGCGCTGCCCTACGAGCGGTGGTACCCGCCCTGCTACGACAAATACGGCGGCGTGCCCGGCATCGCGGAGGTGCAGTTCTCCATTACGCACAACCGCGGCTGCTTCGGCGCGTGCAACTTCTGCTCGCTGGCGTTCCATCAGGGCAGAGCCGTCACCGTGCGCAGCGAGGAAAGCGTGCTCCGCGAGGCGGAGAGCTTTGTAAAGGACAAGCGCTTCAAGGGCTACATCAGCGACGTGGGCGGCCCCACGGCGAATTTCCGCCTGCCCTCCTGCGAAAAGCAGAAAAAGCTGGGACTGTGCAAGGGCAGAAAGTGCCTTGCGCCCAAGCCCTGTCCGCAAATGCAGGTGAGCCACGAGGCGTATCTGCGCCTGCTGCGGAGGCTGCGGCAGGTGGACGGCGTCAAAAAGGTGTTCATCCGCAGCGGCATCCGCTTCGATTACCTGATGGAGGACGAGAGCGACGCGTTCTTTGAGGAGCTGGTGCGGCACCACATCAGCGGACAGCTCCGCGTGGCGCCCGAGCACTGCTCGGCGGCGGTGCTCGATAAAATGGGCAAGCCGCACATTGAAACCTACAAAAAATTCTGCGACAAATTCTATGCGCTGACGGAGAGGGCGCACAAGGATCAGTATGTGGTGCCGTATCTGATGAGCTCGCACCCGGGCTCGACACTGCGTGACGCGGTGGAGCTGGCGGTGTTCTGCAAAAAGCAGGGCATCCATCCCAAGCAGGTGCAGGATTTTTACCCCACGCCGGGCACCATCTCGACGGCGATGTTCTACACCGAGCTTGACCCCTACACGCTGGAAAAGGTCTATGTGCCGAAAACGGAGGAGGAAAAGTCCCTGCAGCGCGCGCTGCTGCAGTACTTCATCCCCGCCAACAGGCAGAAGGTCATCAGGGCGCTCACCTTAGCCGGCAGGCGCGACCTGATAGGCAGCGGCAAAAACTGTCTGGTAACGGGCAATGCCGCGCAGCCGTCCAAGCCGAAGGGAAAGAAGGACAAGTTCGCGCGTTACAGGCGGAAGTGAAGAATAATTGACAAT
>ONEN01000182.1 GCA_900316815.1 uncultured Eubacteriales bacterium
CCGTGTTCAGCTACTGCGAGCACCATCTGGCGCTGATGTACGATATGACCGTCAGCGTGGGCTATATCCCGCACGAAAGGGTGCTCGGGCTCAGCAAGAACGCCCGCATCTGCGACATGGCAGCAAAGCGCCTGCACCTGCAGGAGAGGCTCGGCAGCGACATCTGCGCCATAATCAGCGAGGCGGCAGGCACGCCGGACGTTGGCGTAGTGATACGCGGCTGTCATAGCTGCATGACCGCGCGCGGCATTCGCAACACCTCATCAAGGACGGTCACCACCACATTCAAGGGCAGGTTCCGCGAGGACAAAGACCTGCAAAAACTCGTTTTATCTGAGGATTGATATGAAAGCATTGGTTTTGTGCAGCGGCGGCGTGGACAGCACCACCTGTCTTGCCATCGCTGTTGATAAATACGGCGCCGACCGGGTGTTGGCGCTTTCCGTCAGCTACGGACAAAAGCACAGCAGGGAGCTTGAGGCGGCAAAAGCCGTCGCCGACTACTACGGCGTCGCTCTGAAAACCCTTGATCTGGCGAAGATATTCGAGGACAGCGACTGCTCGCTGCTCAAGGGCTCCGAAAATGAGATACCTGCCGAAAGCTACAGCGAACAGCTCAAAAAGACGAACGGTGCGCCGGTGTCGACCTACGTTCCGTTCCGCAACGGGCTGTTTCTGTCCTGCGCGGCAAGCGTAGCGCTCTCAAACGGCTGTGAGGAGATATATTACGGCGCTCACAGCGACGACGCCGCCGGCAACGCCTATCCCGACTGCAGCGCTGAGTTCAACGAGAGCATCAACCGCGCGGTTTGTCTGGGCAGCGGCAACCGTCTGCGAGTGGTCGCGCCCTTTATCGATATGAACAAGGCGCAGGTGGTCGCGAGGGGTCTTAAGCTGGGCGTGCCGTACCTCCTGACCTGGAGCTGCTATGAGGGCGGCGAAAAGCCCTGCGGCGTCTGCGGCACCTGCCGTGACAGGGCGGCGGCGTTTGCCGCGAACGGCATAACCGAATAAGGAGAGCTTACCTTGAGAGAACAGGAAAATCTGACCCTTTTGGGCAACAAAAACGTAAAATACAGCTTTGATTATGACCCGTCGCTTTTGGAGTGCTTTGAAAACAAGCACCCCGGCAACGACTATTTTGTCAAGTTTAACTGCCCCGAATTCACCTCGCTGTGTCCGATCACGGGTCAGCCGGACTTTGCGACGGTCACGATCGCCTATATCCCCGACAAGAGGATGGTGGAGAGCAAGTCGCTTAAGCTCTATCTTTTCAGCTTCCGCAACCACGGCGACTTTCACGAGGACTGCGTCAATATCATAATGAAGGATCTTATCGCTCTGATGGATCCGAAATATATAGAGGTTTGGGGCAGATTTTTGCCCCGGGGCGGTATTTCGATCGACCCCTACTGCAACTACGGCAAGCCCGGCACAAAATTTGAGCAGCTTGCGTGGGAGCGGCTGGCGCGTCACGACATGTATCCCGAAAAAGTTGATAACAGATAAAACAAACCCCAAGGCTTAATAACCTTGGGGTTTAGTTTATACGTCAAGATCTATAACGCAGTAATCGGAAGCATTAACAACAAGCGTGTTGTTGTGCTGCATCTTCTGCGGAATACCGTGACTGTAGTTTCGGTGAATATGACCGTGAACAAACAGCTTTGGCTCATATTCATCAAGTAGTTTATTAAAACATTCAAAACCGCGGTGAGTAACAGTATCAAAATCATTCAAGTGTCTCGCGGGCGCGTGAGTTACCAAAATATCAATTCCTTTTTTGCGGAACAGCTTGAATTTCAGTTTTCTGATACGGCTTTTCATCTGGTGCTCTGTGTACATATATTTACCGTCGCGGTAGCGAAAGCATCCGCCGAGTCCCATGATGCGAACACCCTTGAACTCAAAAATATCGTCGTCAATGCACACACAGCCCTCAGGCTCTCTTTTAAAATGGTCGTCATGATTACCGTGAATATATAAAAGAGGGCAGTTAGCCATTGTAACAAGAAACTCAAGATAAGCAACCTCTAAGTCGCCGCATCCAATTATTAAATCAAAGTCTTTTAGCTTTCCGGGTGAATAATAATCGTAAAAAAACTTTGATTCAATATCCGATACTGCTAATATCTTCATGATTAATCTCCCGCTGTTTCCTCATTTCCCGCGTCGTCATTATTGTTTTCCTGCGTATCCGCCGCGTTTCCATCCTTATCTTCTTTATCACTATCAGGCTTTTCAAGTCCGGGGCTCTGAGCCTTTTCAACGCCTGCCGTATCAACGGTAGCCTTGCCCATCGGAGAAAGCTCTTCGTATTTGGGAATCGTTCCCACAACACTGTCCACAAGATAATCCATATTAATAATCTGCTCAAGGCTCAGCGACTTTTCGTCCTCGCCTATAAGCTCGCCGTTCTGAGTGTAGAGAGGTGACAAAAACGGCATACAGATATTGTGGATAATGCTTTCCTTTAAGAAATCGGCAAGCCGCTTTGAAGCAATGCACAAGTCCTCTGAATACTCAATATCAACAACTCCCGATGACATACCCCAGTAATAGTTGAGAGCCTTGTTGCTTTTTTCATACTCAGTCTGCATTGTCTTATTGAATACACGTCTCAGGATTTCCTCATAGTAGACATCCCATTTCCAAACCGGGTTAGCCAAAAGCATTTTAGCATCGCCGCTGATATAAGAAAGACCGAAGCTTTCGCGTGTATCCTCGGAAAACCTTGCGGTATCCTGAGTACTGATAAGATGAATATCTCGGTCAAGCAGCGACTGCGCGGCAGCTTGCGCGCCCTTGATTGACGACCATTCAAGATACACCTTGGATCTCGGATTAGTCATCTGAGCGCCGAGCGCAAATGCGTTGATACCGGCAATCTGACCGTAAATAGGATAGTCGCAAACATATCCAAGCTGACCGCTCGCTGTAAGAGAACCCGCAAGAGCGCCGAGAATGAACTTAGCCTCATACATTCTGGTGTAGTAGGTTCGAATGTATCTGTGAGATTTATTAAGCGAGCAGTTCATTATTACAATATTAGGATGCTCAACAGCCGCTCTCAGGCTTGCCTGAGTAAATCTGGGAGAGGTGGTGAAGATCATTGTGTAACCCTCATCAATAGCCTGCTCAATAACTGACAGCGGATCGTCATCCTTCATAGCGTTTGGAAAGGCTTTTGTTTCGATCTTATCGGCAAAAACCTTCTGAACATGAAGTCTGCCTTCCTCGTGACCG
>ONEN01000171.1 GCA_900316815.1 uncultured Eubacteriales bacterium
TGATTTTTCAAGAGAAGAAGCAGACATCTATATAAAGACTGCAGGCGCGTTTTTTACATCCGGCTGGAGAGCTTTATTGGGTTTCTGATAGAAGGGATACGGTCATAAGCAGGAGCGAATAAAACAGCTTAGGCGAGAATTAACAACACTGCAAGGTTAAATAAATCGACCGAATAAGTCCTCAAACCGACCGCATATACCCGCAAATCGACCGCTAAAGCTCTTGAATCGACCGCATATACCCAAAAATGAAAATGCCCTGTTAGCCAAGAAGCGTGATTTCTCTGGAAACAGGGCAATTTTGTGTTTATATTCAGCGCGGGTTGAACCGGCAACCCTCAAAAAACCGCATAAATACTGAGGCGTGCAGTACTGATACATTGTATCAATATTGCACGCCTGAGATGGCCCGCCCGAAGGGATTTGAACCCCTGTTCTCCGGAATCGGAATCCGTTGCGTTATCCAGCTGCGCCACGGGCGGTTATGTTCGGCAGGGACGTCTTACGCCCCTGTCTATTATTATACACCATAATTTTGAAAAAATCAATCCGCAAGTTGCTCCCAAACGGCATATTGTTCTTCCTGTTCCTTTTGCAGCTTCTCCAATTGCTCGCTAAGCTCCATCAGGCGCTCGTAATCGCCCGCGACGGCGTCGTCCTCCAGCAGCGCCTGCGTTTCCGCTATCGCCGCGTCAAGCCGCTCTATTTCCGCTTCGGCGCGCGCAAGCTTCGTCTGCCGCTTGCGTTCCTCGCTTGCCTGCTGCTTCTTCAGAAAATAATCATTTTGCGGTTTTTCACGCTTGGTCTTTTCCTGCTTTGCCTGTTCCGCTTCGCCCTTGGTGCGCTCCAGATAGTAGTCGTAATTGCCGAGATACTCCTTCACCCCGTCCTTTTGCAGCACCAGCACACGGTCGGCGAGCTTGTTGATGAAGTAGCGGTCGTGGCTGATGATCAGCAGGGTGCCGCTGTAGTCGAGCAGCGTGTTCTCCAGTTCCTCGCGGGAGGCAGCGTCCAGATGGTTCGTCGGCTCGTCCAGCAGCAGCAGATTGCTGCCCCTGAGCATCAGCTTGAGCAGGGAAACGCGCGCGCGTTCGCCGCCGCTCATCTTCGCCAGCGGCTTAAACACTTCATCGCCCTTGAAAAGGAACGAAGCCAGTGCGGAACGCACCTCTGTCTGCGTGAGGTTCGGGAAGGTATCCCACACCTCGTCAATGGCAGTTTTGTCCAGGTGGAGGTTCTGCTGCATCTGGTCGAAGTAGCCGAGCATGACGTTCGCGCCGTACTCAAATTCGCCCCTGTCCTGCGGCAGCGAGGCGGTGAGTATTTTGAAGAGCGTGGTCTTGCCGCAGCCGTTCTCGCCGAGGATAAAGACGCGCTCGCCCTTGCGGATATGTATGTTGACGTTTTTGAACAAATGCTTGTCGCCGAACGATTTCTCAATATTGCGGCACATCAGCACATCGTTGCCGCTCTCGCATTTCGGCTCAAAGCGCATCCGCATGGTCTCCGGCGCGCTTTCGGGCGCGACAAGCTGCGCCTTGATGCGGTCGGCTTCCTTCTGACGGCTGGCGGCGGTGATGAAGTTGCGCTCGCGTCCCCAGCGCTTTTGCTGCTCCACAATGCCCTCAATGCGCTTGATTTCCTTGAGGTCGTTTTCATATTTGTTTTTCAGCGACTCGTTATACGCCTGCTTCTTTTTGATAAATTCCGAGTAGGCGCCCTTGTAGCACATGGTTTTGCTGTGCTCCAGCTCGACGGTCTTGTTGGTGACGTTGTCGAGAAAATAGCGGTCGTGGCTGATGATGATCATAGCGCCCCTGAAATCGCGCAGAAAATCCTCGAGCCAGCTGACGGACTGAATGTCGAGGTGGTTGGTGGGCTCGTCGAGCAGAAGCAGATTGCTGCGCGAGAGCAGCAGCTTGGCAAGGCAGAGCTTGGAGCGCTGGCCGCCGCTGAGGTTGCCCACAGGCATGGCGAACTCGTTCTCCGTAAAGCCCAGACCGAGCAGCGCCGCGCGGGTGCGGCTTTTATACGTCAGCCCGCCGAGGCGCTCGTGCTCCTCCATGAGGCGCATTTGCTCTTCAATCAGCTCGTTGATATTGTCGGGCTGCGACGCAATGCGGCGGTTGAGCGCGGCGAGGTCGGCCTCCATTTCGGCGAGATAGTCGAACACGCTGAGCAGCTCGTGATAGACGTCAATGGCGGGGTTGGTGCAGGCGTGCTGCTCCATGTAGCCCACGCGGGTATTTTTTTCAAAGGCAACCGTGCCCTCCGAGGGCGCCAGCTCACCGTTGAGCACCCTGAACAGCGTGGTTTTGCCGACGCCGTTGGCGCCGATGAATCCCACCTTGTCGCGCGATTCCACATCAAAGGAAACGCCGCTGAACAGCACGCGCTCCACAAACGTAACGCCGAGATTTCTGACGGACAGTGCAGGCATTCGGTTCCCTCCTTCATCAATGACATTGCCTATTATTGTAAACTATTTTGCCGTAAATAGCAAGAGGAAATTGACAATGTGCCACAGATTGACAAGGCTGTAGATGATGATGCCCGTGTTCATCAGCACGGCGGTAAAGCGGTCGTCGGCGATCTGCGCGAATTTATAAAGCACGGCGCACAGCACGGCAAGCCCGAGCGGAAGGATCCCCTTTATCAGCAGGGTGGGGAGAAAATGGGGCATGACGGGATTCATTATGGGATTTGCCTCGACGAACCTGCCTGTGGCGAGCAGCGCCTCGGTGCAGAGCCAGTCGGACAGATTGAGTATATAAAGGAAAAACAGCTTTTGATAAAACGAATAGCGCCTTCCCGGCGCAGCGGTTGCGGAGCTCAAGTGCATCGCCCTTCCCAAAAAAGTAGTCAGCGGAGTTAGTGTGCGCTGTTTTTTTCTGAATATTGATATAAAAGGAAAAGGCGTTGAGGGACTAAAAATTTTTTAAAAAAATATAAGAAAAACCTGAAAAAAGGTGTTGACAAACGCGTGTAAGTATGTTATATTATATAGGCACTTGAGAAACGCTGGTGTAGCTCAGTTGGTAGAGCAGCTGATTTGTAATCAGCAGGTCGGGGGTTCGAGTCCGTCCACCAGCTCCACCAAGTAAATTGAATAGGGGAGAATTCCCGAGTGGCCAAAGGGGGCAGACTGTAAATCTGTTGCGTCATGCTTCGGTGGTTCGAATCCACCTTCTCCCACCAAAAATCAGGAATACCGTTCATGGTATTCCTGATTTTTTATGCCGCTAATCCGGGAGAAGGTGGATTCGAAGGCGAGCGTTAAGAAAACGTGCCAGTGGGACACACTACATAAAGAAGGTGTCCCACCGATTTCTGAAAATTCAGGTTTTATGCTGTTTTCTTTTGTTGTTGCTTTTCTGCCATATGGCGTTGGAAGTCTGCTTCTAAATCTTCCGGTCTGAGCGGTTTGATAATGCCTACACCATTGTAGTAGATATCGATTATCTGATAGCGTTTGCCGTCGAGGTAGTGAGCGGCTGATACAACGATTTTGTCGATGAACTCGTGAACAAGCTCCCCTGTCAGCTCGGTCGGCTCAGTGATTTGCTTAACCTTTTGAACAAATTTTTGCAGATTAACCGTCTTATCGGTTTCGGCTTCAAGATAGCTCTCCATTTCGGGGAGCTTTTCTTTTAG
>ONEN01000172.1 GCA_900316815.1 uncultured Eubacteriales bacterium
AAAGCTCGCGGGTCACTCCATCTCGCTCGACGGCGACATCGCGGTCAACTTCTACATGGAGCTGGATGACAGCGTGAAGCAAAGCGACGGCGCATATATGCAGTTTACCATCCCGAACACCAGCGCGGAATACCGTGATCAAAAGGTATATGTCAAAGACCTGACTCCCGTCGAGGGCGGCTATTATGTCTTTAAGTGCCGTGTAGCGGCAAAGGACATGACCTCCACCATCACGGCACAGATCATCGACGACGGCAAGCAAGGCACACCGTACACCTATTCCGTTAAGGACTACGCGGATTATCTGCTCGAGCACCAAAACGATAACGCGGCATACGAAAAAGCGGCTCCGCTCGTAGAAAAAATGCTCCAATACGGCGCATACGCAAAGGCATATTTCGACAACACAACGCTTGATGATCTCGGAGAGGTTGAAATCACCGCTCCCGAAACCGCGTTTAGTCTGCCTGAGGGTGTGACCTTCGAGGGCGCGACGCTCTCGCTGAAATCCGAAACGACCTTGTCGCTGTACTTTACAAGCAAAACAAATCTTACATTCGGCATGAACGGCAAGACGGTCGAGACCGCAAAGAACGGAACGTATCAGGTGGCGCGTATTCGCGGCATCGCGGCAAGTGAGCTGCAGGACAACTTTACCCTGACCGTTACGGCAGGAGAAGCCGTCGGCACTGTCAAATACAGTCCGATGAACTACTGCAAGAATGTCCTGACGCAATCAAATGCGACCTCCGACGAGGCGCAGACCCCGAATCCGAGACTTGTCAATGTTGTTAAGGCGCTGTATCAGTATTCTCAGGCGGCAAATCTGTATTTCAAATCGAATCAGGAGGGCAACTGATGGATAAGGAAAAATACGAATGCACCGAGCTTGAAATCTTCAAATTCCAAACCGAGGACGTCATCACGACGAGCGGTTTTGAGGACGACGAATTAACGGAGATCATAAAATAACAGTATAAAGAATGCATACCTTTAGCATTGATCCCATTCCCAGCAAATGATGGATCAGAACAATGCAGGAGGAACGAAAAGTGAACAAAATCAAAAAAACAATATGCGTATTACTTTCGCTGATGATGATTGCGCTGCCGGTCGCCGCGGGAGGTTTTTCCGCCGCAGCTGTCAGCGAGGAGAGCAGCGGTGCCCTTGTAACGGTCGGCTATAACCCTCTGTCGAAGGACGTCGGGCAGGCGCTGCTCGATCAAGAGACTGAGTTGCCCGATCGGGTCGATCTTCGGAATTTCAACGGCAAAAACTATGTTACCCCTGTCAAGAAGCAGGATCCCTTCGGCAGCTGCTGGGCGTTCGGCATCGCGGGAGCGGCGGAGATATCCTTCCTGCACGATAACGGGCTGGGCGTACCTGCAGGCGAGGTCAATGATTTGATCGATATTTCCGAGAAGTACATCAACTGGTATATGTTCCATGCGATCACCGCAGATGACGTGGAGCTCGGCTGTGTTCCCGCCTCACAGGTCGGAGAGGGCGTCGACCCTTCCAAAATGGAAGAAACGAATATGAACGCGGTCTATGAGCTCGGCGGAAACGGCGCATTTGCCTCCAACTTTTTCGCGTCGGGGTTTGGTCCCGTCGACGAGGATGAAGAGGTTGACGGCTCCTATCCGTATCTGTATCAAGGAAAGAACGGTTGGAAAAGCAGCGATGATATGACCGGAGAGGAACGCTCCGCGTGTATCAGCTATTTTGCTTTGAAGCAAAAGAACGATCTGCTGCCTATGCTTTTGGAGATGGGCACTATTTCGAGCGAGGATGAATACGACGCTTGGTTTGAAGCCAACTGGGATGATGGCGACCGTAACAAGGATTTTTGCCTCATCGACAAATCGGGTTATGCGCCGTTCGACGACTGGACGCTCCCGCTGAATTCAAAATACCATAACGCCGGGTTAGTTTCCTATTTTAAGCGCAGCTATGTCCTCCCGGCTCCTGCCGACAGTGATGAAGACGGCGAATACAAGTTCAATCCGCTCGGCGTAACTGCGATGAAGTCCGAGCTCTCGAACGGTCACGGTATAGCGATCTCTATCTTAGCAGATCAGAGCGAGCCGGGTCAGGAGAGCGGAGACGACGGCTATATGAATACCGTTAATTGGGCGCAGTATTATACCGGCGATCCGCAAAGCAATCACACCGTCACGGTCGTCGGCTATGATGACAATTATCCGAAAGAAAACTTCACCCGTATGGCGGAGGGTGAAGTCCTTGAGGGAAGCACTCCTCCCGCAGACGGCGCTTTTATCGTTAAGAACAGCTGGGGCGCTCTGACCGAGGAGGATAAGGCAACGGCGACCTATGATGCGGACGGCAATATCGTCTACGAAAACCCGAACGCCGCCGCGTGGGGCATTGAGGATCAAGGCTTATCTCGTACCCGCTTCCGCTAAGAGCGGTATCGTTCGCGGAGACGCGGACGGCAACGGAAAGGTGACGATTACAGACGCGACAATGATACAGAAATACATTGCGGAGTATGAAATGCCCGAAAACTTTCAGCCGGAGGCATGCAATATTGACGGAGACGATAGAATTACCATAGGCGACGTTACCGAAATCCAACGTTATCTTGCAGGCTTTGACAACATCTATCACATAGGAGAAATCATCTTCTATGACGAATACGAACTTCCGTTAATTCCAAACTAAATATTTTTAAAACTAATAAGGCGGAAGGAAAACAAAAATGTTTTTCTTCTGCCTTTTCTCTGGACTTTCAAAACAGTCTATGGTATGGTGTTGTGCTTGGAAAGGCAGGTGACAACATTGACCACACTCGAAAATCTCTACTACGGCAACATAGCTCCGCACGAATATGAAGTCGTGCGCGGCAGCGAGTATGACGTTACCGCAAAGCTGGTAATTCGTCATGAGCAGGAATTATCGGCGACGCTGACGGAGCAGCAGAACGCCATACTCCAAAAAATCAAAGACAACCACACTGAGTTAATGAACCTCGGCGAGCGCGATGCGTTTCGTCGGGGTTCTCTTTGGCTGTCAGGCTGATGGTTGACGCCATGTCGCAATCCTAAACACAGCGCATGAATCAAGAATGCCCTTGGTTCATGCGCTGTTATTTCGGGAACATATTTTCGATAATCCATTGACATTATCGAACGGATGTGCTATAATCTCGATATTACAGGTTCGTATTCAAACAAACCGCGTTGATCGGTTTTGTTTGGCTTTCTTGGTTTGACAGGTAAACAGGGACGAAAAATACGGCACTAAATCATAGACTTTCTTGTCCGTGCCGTCCCCGAGCAGACCTTCGGCACTGTCGCGCCCTGTGCGGCGATTTGTGGGCTTTTCTTCGCGAGGTCGGATCGGTGTAAATGTCAAGTGAAAATGTCGAAAAACGCTCATTTAAAATGTACAATTTTGAGCGGATAATCAGTCGTCGGAATCATCAAAAATATTTCTGCCTTTAATACGGTAAGAATGGCCGGTGATTTTGACAATATCGCAGTGATGAACCAGACGATCGATTATAGCGTTGGCAATGACAGCGTCTCCGAAGACATCAGGCCATTTAGAAAAAGGCTGATTGGTTGTTAGGATAGTAGGCCTGAACTCGTATCTTGCAGCGATG
>ONEN01000183.1 GCA_900316815.1 uncultured Eubacteriales bacterium
AGTCAGCGATTTTGTCAATCCGACACAGTTTGGCCCGAATGAGGATCTGGAAAGCTACCCGAGAGATCTGGACAGAGATGCAAAGCTTTGCGCAGATGAAGGCGCAGCTTTGATTTTTAATCCGTCAGCTGAGGAAATGTATTTTTCTGATTTTTCGACATATGTAAATATGACAGGACCTTCCGACGAGCTTTGCGGAAAAAGCAGACCGATACATTTCAGGGGGGTATGTACAGTCGTTTCTAAACTGTTTAATATAGTAACTCCTGACAGAGCCTATTTTGGTCAGAAGGATGCACAGCAGCTTGCGGTCATCAAACGAATGGTAAGAGATCTGAATTTTGATATTGAAATTGTCGGTTGCCCGATCATCAGAGAAGCGGACGGACTCGCAAAAAGTTCAAGAAATACCTATCTGAGTGCAGAGGAACGAAAAGCGGCAATTATTCTTCACAAAGCGTTGGAAGAGGGTAAGGCACTGGTTCTTGGCGGAGAAAAAAACACAGCAGCAGTCATTGAAAAAATCACAAACGTAACTATCTCCGCTTAATCCTTCTCCGTGTGTTTCATATAGGCTTTTACAAGATTCAAAATGAATACAATCTTTGCAAGTCATTACTCACTCACCTCCGCTTCGATTTCTTCAACAATTTCACACCTGTTTACAAGCGGAGAACAATTTCCAGTTACATGAGCATCACAAAATTTACAACCAAAGAAAATACAGTTTTCTTTGCATTTTTCCTCCCTGTACATTCGATTACACATAATAACCAATCGTGCAAATTCGTCTTTTGAGCAATTTATTTTCATTCCATTACCGCCTCCAACTCCTCCACAGGTGCCATCGTCCAGCGGATGATGTGCTCGCCGTTGTCGCGGCTCTCGATCTCGGCAATGGTCTGATTTTCGGAATCAGTCATAAACCGCCTGATTTCCCAAACGCGACCGTGATATTTTACCGAGCAGCCGACGGTCAGCAGCTTGGTCGGCTCTCTATGCGGCTGCTCTCCTCTGTGATCTGCTCCGGCTTTAAACAGTGTTGCCGTCACAAAACCGATCGCGCCGGCTGCTGCTATGCAGCCGATAAAAATCAAAATCATGTGTGTTCCTCCTCAATTTCCTTTAAGTCAGCGATGATGAGCGAGCTGCGCGCCTTGGCGTCCTGCAATTCGCCCTGGTAATAAAAACCGCCGTTTCTGACGCGCATGATGCAGGCGGTCAGCTTGTAGGGCTTGCCGCGCCAGCGCACCTGTTTGCCAAGGTTATACTTTACGCGTGCGGTCGTCATGCTGCGGCAGCTCCTCGATGTAAATATAGAGTCCCGGCAAATCCGCCCAAAACTTTTCGCACAGTTCCGAGCAGACGAGCGCGTCGTCCTTCCAAAAGTGCAGCGACGTCATCACGTCCTTTAGGAGCTTTTGCAGGTTGTCGGTGTCGGGCTTGGAAGTGCGCCATTCGCCGTTTTTGTGGCTGCCTTTTGGAAACAGCCACTTTGTCACAAGCCTGACCGCCGCAGCGTAGGGCGTTGCCGGTGCGTGCCTCGACAGATACGCCGTCAGCTTTTGCCGCGCGTTCTTCAGCTCGGGTCCCTCGTAGAAGTGCAACCTGCCGTTGACGGCGGTGATTTTCTTTTCCTGATGGGTCACGGTCGGCGGCACCATTGAAATAAAAAATTCTGTTGTCATGTTTTTTGCCTCCTGCTTAGTTGCTTGCGGGTGTTGTGTATTTCATGCAGTTTCGATTTGCAATCCATTACAGCGCTTTTGTATGCATCCCGATAATTCCCATGGGGCAATTTGCGGTTTAATCGTTCATCCGTCAATAATTGCGACAAGCCATCCTGCAAGCACTCATATTCTGAATCCGTCATATTCTCGCGCCTCCTCGCGCGTCATTATTGTAAATATAATTTTTGTGTCCGTCCCTCGGGACACAAAATTATATATTTATAATATATATCGTGTCTGTCCCTCAGACATTTTCGATTAATATTCGATTTTGTCCCTGTGTGGGACATTCTCGATAAAATTCGATTTTGTCCCAACTTAGGGACAGGGACAACATTCGATTTTGTCCCAAGGGACAAAGGGACAATTATTCGTGTTTGTCCCTGTCCTTATAGCCTGTTTCTCCGTCGTCAATCCAAAATTCATTGTGTTCTTTCAAGTAGCGTCTGACGGTTTTCTCCGACACATTCAGATAGCAAGCAAGGTCACTTATTTTCGCTTTTCCGTTCTCCTGCACACCGCTGAATGCAGTTTCCAGTGCTTCAATACGTTCTTCTTTTTTCTCCTCGTCCGACTTCTTATTGCTGAAATTCTTGGAATAAGGAGAGTTTTTGGAGTTGCGCACGCCGTCAAAGGCGCAGTCGCCGAGCATGCCGTCTGTGTCGGGCGTATGTATCGGGTAGGTGTACCAGAGGTTGATCGGCTCCATCGCAGGGAACTCGCGCAGCGTGCCCTCTATGCGCCACGCACGGCGGCGTCTGACGGCTTTTTTGGCTTCGTCAACGTCTTTCATCATCAGCTTGAAGGATTGCTCTGCAAGCGTTTTTCGGGCGATCTCGACCATGCTCTGCGCGGAACACAAATCGTCCTGCGAGCACACGTCGTCTATCGGGTGAAACCGCTGAATCCACCGTTCGGCAGTCCGGCAAATTTCGCGGTTCTCCTGCTGAATGTACAGGCTCTCCGTGACCTCCAGCTCGGTGAAGTCGAGCAGCGCGTCGGGGTCGCGTGCAAACACGCCGGAGCCCGACGCCCTGTCCATGCTGCGCTTGCCGCCCTGTATGCCCTTGGAATGATGGTGACAGTAGATGACCGCGCAGCCCAGCTCCGTGCATACCTTATCAAACTGGTTGCAGAAGCGCGCCATCTGTTCGGCGCTGTTTTCGTCGCCGGTGAGCACCTTGTAGATCGGGTCGATGATCACGGCGATAAAGCCCTTTTTGGCGGCACGGCGTATCAGCATGGGCGCGAGCTTGTCCATCGGGACAGACAGACCGCGCAGGTTCCAAATATCAATGTTTCGGATATTGTTATGCGGCACGCCGAGCGCCTTGTAGACGTCAACAAAGCGGCGAAAGCAGCTCGCCTTGTCCAGCTCGAGATTGACATACATCATCTTGCCCTGCGCACAGCCGAAGCCCAGCCACGGCACTCCCTCGGCGATGGAGATGGCAAGCTCGATCAGCGCAAAGGATTTGCCTGCCTTCTCCCGTGCCTCCGCCGTTTCGGCGGCAAA
>ONEN01000173.1 GCA_900316815.1 uncultured Eubacteriales bacterium
CTGCAGGACGTTCACTACAACAAGCGCCATTCGGCAACGGTGCTGCAGGGCGACCCCGATTTTCTGAAAATCGCCGACGCCTACGGCATTGCGCACGCCGAGGCAAACTCCAACGCGGAGGCGGAGGAGATCATACGCGGTATGGTGCAGTCGGACAAGCCGTTTATCCTTGTCTGCAACGTCTATCCCGACACTCCGTCGATATGAGGTGACGCTATGCAATACACATTATCTGTTTTGGTAGAGAACCACGCGGGCGTGCTCTCGAAGATTTCGGGACTTTTTTCGCGCCGCGGCTTTAATATCGACTCGCTCGCCGTCGGCGTGACGAGCAATCCCGACGTTTCGCGCATTACCATCGTCGCCAACGGCGATGAGTATGTGGTGGAGCAGCTGGAAAAGCAGCTCAACAAGGTGATTCCCGTCATCAAGGTCAAGCGCCTGAACAACGGAGAATTCATCAGCCGCGAGCTGATTATGATCAAGGTTCACTGCGCCGCCTCCAAGCGCGCGGAAATCATCAAGACCGTTGAGATCATGCAGGCGAAGATCGTGGACGTCGCCCAGAGCTGCGTCACCGTGGAATACTGCGAGTGTACCAGCCGCGTGGAGACGCTGATCGACCTGCTCAAGCCCTACGGTATCCGCGAGATCGTCCGCACCGGCACCATCGCCATCGACAGGGGCAACACCGCCCTTTCCGTATAACAGCGTTTTACACGCAATAACAGACAGCAGCGTTCTGAGTAAGAGTTAAGACTTAAGGGTTCTATGCACGATACAGGAGAACTCTCAACTCTTAACTCTGAACTCTCAACTCTCACATATATTAGTAGGAGGAATTCCAAAATGAAAGACTACAAAGAAAACATGAAGGCACCCATTTATTATCAGAGCGACTGTAACCTCTCCCTGCTGGAGGGCAAGACCATCGCTATTATCGGCTACGGCAGCCAGGGTCACGCGCACGCGCTGAACCTGAAGGAATCCGGCTGCAACGTTATCATCGGTCTGTACAAGGGCAGCAAGTCCTGGGCAAGAGCCGAGGAGCAGGGCTTTGAGGTATTCACCGCCGCTGAGGCTGCCAAGAAGGCTGACATCATTATGATCCTGATCAACGACGAGAAGCAGGCCGCTATGTATAAGGCTGACATCGAGCCCAACCTCGAGGCGGGCAACATGCTGATGTTCGCGCACGGCTTTGCTATCCACTTCGGTCAGATCGTTCCCCCCGCTGACGTTGACGTTACCATGATCGCTCCCAAGGGCCCGGGTCACACCGTTCGTTCCGAGTATCAGGTCGGCAAGGGTGTTCCCTGCCTGGTTGCGGTTTATCAGGACGCTACCGGTCAGGCGAAGGATCTGGCGCTGGCTTACGCTCTCGGTATCGGCGGCGCACGCGCGGGCGTTCTGGAGACTACCTTCAGAACCGAGACCGAAACCGACCTCTTCGGTGAGCAGGCTGTTCTCTGCGGCGGCGTTTGCGCGCTGATGCAGGCGGGCTTTGAGACCCTCTGCGAAGCCGGCTACGACCCCAGAAACGCTTACTTCGAGTGCATTCACGAGATGAAGCTCATCGTTGACCTCATCTATCAGTCGGGCTTTGCCGGAATGCGCTACTCCATCTCCAACACCGCTGAGTACGGCGACTATGTGACCGGTCCCAAGATCATCACCGAGGACACCAAGAAGGCGATGAAGAAGATTCTGTCTGACATCCAGGACGGCTCCTTCGCCAAGGAGTTCCTCCTCGATATGTCCGCAGGCGGACAGGCTCACTTCCGCGCGATGCGCAAGCTCGCTGCCGAAGCGCCCGCCGAGCAGATCGGTAAGGAAGTCAGAAAGCTCTACAGCTGGTCTGACGAGGACAAGCTCATCAACAACTGATCGGCTTTGTAACATCAATCATACAGGGGGCGCACCGTTTCGTGCGCCCTTTTGATTCATGGAAGGTGATGACATGGATAAGCAAATGCTTGACCGCATAAACGAGCTGGCGCGGAAGAAAAAGACCGTCGGGCTGACCCCTGCCGAGCAGGACGAGCAGAAAAAGCTCTATAAAATCTACCTCGGCGAAATCCGTCAGCAGTTCTCGCAGACCCTCGACAACGTGAGCGTCGAGCAGAAGGACGGCACCGTCGTACCCTTTAAACAGGCGTATAGGCATAAAAAGAACTGACAGGGCGTGTGTCATGTCTTGTTTTGCAACGTGACGTTGCATCCAATCCGCGCAACTAACGTTTGTTAGCAACATAACCATCATGCACGCGTTCAGGCGCGGCGTGCGCCGTGGGCGCCTTCTCCGCGCTATCGGCGTATGGCAGCAACTTAACCTCATGCTCACGCGTTATAAGGCGGCGTTTAACCGACGTTTTTGCTAAACCGTTTTTTCCAAAGCCGCACTGACCGCAGGGGCACCCTGCCAAGCGGCTTTTTTCGCTTTTTGCTTTAGGTGAAATAAAACGGGATTAATCTATGATAGAATAAAAATAACTTGTTTACGGAGGCTGAGCTATGTCAAATGTAATCAGAATTTTTGTTGAAAAACGCGACGGCTTCAACGTAGAGGCGAAGCATATCCTCTGGGATATCCGCCACAATCTGCGCATGATGTCCGTCACCGACCTCAGATATATCGTTCGCTATGATATTGAGGGGCTGACAGCGGAAGAATATGACCAGGCAAAGGGCATTGTGCTCTCCGAGCCGAACGCCGATGTGATCTACGAGGAGACCCTCCCCGTTGAGGACGGCTGGCGCGTGTTTGCCATGGAATATCTGCCCGGTCAGTATGACCAGCGCGGCGACTCCGCCGAGCAGTGCGTGCAGCTTCTGACGCAGGGCGAGCGTTGCAAGGTGCTGACCGCGCGCGTGATTTGCCTCAAGGGCGACATTACCGACGACGACCGGAAAAAGATTGAGGAATACCTCATCAACCCCGTTGAAAGCCGTCTGGCTTCCCTTGAAAAGCCCGCTACCCTCGACATGGAAACGCCCGTTCCCGAGAACGTGAAGCGCGTGGAGGGCTTCATCCGCTGGAACGACGACGAAATGGCGGACTATTACAGCTCGATGGGCTTTGCCATGACGCTCGACGACCTCAAATTCTGCCGCGACTATTTCCGTGACACCGAGAGCCGCGACCCCAGCGTGACCGAGCTGCGCGTGATCGACACCTACTGGTCAGACCACTGCCGCCACACCACCTTCCTCACCCGTCTGAGTGAAATTGAAATAGAAAAAGCCGCCCTCGGCAAGGTGATCGAGGACGCGCTGGACGAATACTACGCCACCCGCGCCGAGGTCTACGGCGAGAACACCGACCGCATTGTATCGCTGATGGATATGGCGCTGATGGGCATGAAATCCCTCAAGAAAAAGGGCATGATCCCCGATCTGGACGAGAGCGACGAGATCAACGCCTGCTCCATCGAGGTGCCCGTTACCATCGACGGCAAGACCGAGAAATGGCTGGTGCAGTTCAAGAACGAAACCCATAACCATCCCACCGAGATCGAGCCCTTCGGCGGCGCGGCGACCTGCCTCGGCGGCGCCATCCGCGACCCGCTGTCGGGACGCGCGCAAGATCACCACGGGCGCGGCGCAGGGCTACAGCTCCTACGGCAACCAGATCGGTCTGGCGACGGGTCAGGTAGTGGAGCTTTACGACAAGGGCTATGTTGCCAAGCGCATGGAGATCGGCGCGGTCATCGGCGCTTCTCCCAAGGAGAACGTCATCCGCGAGGTGCCCCTGCCCGACGATGTGATCGTCCTCCTCGGCGGCAGAACGGGACGCGACGGCTGCGGCGGCGCCACAGGCTCCTCCAAGGCGCACACCGAAAGCTCCATTGAAACCTGCGGCGCAGAGGTGCAAAAGGGCAATCCGCCCACAGAGCGCAAAATACAGCGCCTGTTCCGCAATCCCAAGGTGGCAAAGCTGATCAAGCGCTGCAACGACTTCGGCGCGGGCGGCGTGTGCGTCGCCATCGGCGAGCTTGCCGACGGTCTTACCGTTGACCTCGACAAGGTAACAAAGAAATATGACGGTCTCGACGGCACCGAGCTGGCTATCTCCGAATCGCAGGAGAGAATGGCAGTGGTGCTCGATAAGGCGGACGTGGAGACCTTTATCGCCTACGCGGCGGAGGAGAACCTCGAGGCGACTGCCGTGGCGGTCGTTACCGAGAATCCCCGCCTGACCATGAACTGGCGCGGCGACACCATTGTTGACCTCAGCCGCGCGTTCCTCAATACCAACGGCGTCACCCAGACAGCCAAGGCATATATTGCCGCTCCCAAGGCGGAGGACTGCTACCGCGAGGCGTGTCCCGCAGAGCTGCAGGGACTGCCGTTTGAAGAAGCGGTCGTCAGGAATATGGGCAGACTCAACGTTTGCTCGCAAATCGGATTATCCGAGCGGTTTGACGCGTCCATCGGCGCGGCGACGGTCATCATGCCGTTCGGCGGCAAGACGCAGCTGACCCCGCAGGAGGCTATGGCGGCGAAGATTCCGCTGGAGCAGGGAGAAACCGACGACGCTACCGCCATGAGCTACGGCTACATTCCGGGCGTATCGCGCTGGAGCCCCTTCCACGGCTCGGCATACGCGGTGGTGGAGTCCGCCTCCAAGCTGCTTGCCATCGGCGCCGATCCGCTGACCGCCCGCCTGACCTTCCAGGAATATTTTGAACGCCTCAAGGACGTTCCCTCCCGCTGGGGCAAGCCTGCCGCGGCGCTGCTGGGCGCGATGCAGGCGCAGCTGAAGCTCGGTCTGCCCTCCATCGGCGGCAAGGACAGTATGTCCGGCTCCTTTGAGGATATCGACGTACCGCCCACGCTGGTGAGCTTCGCGGTCGCCATGACCAAGGCGAGCAAGACAGTTTCGGCTGAATTCAAGAAAGCCGGCTCCAAGGTGCTTTATGTGCCGGTTCCCGAGGTGAAGGACACCCTCATGCCCGACTGGGACAAGCTGGTTGCCATGTATAAGGCTGTTTTCGCGCTGACAGAGAGCGGCAAGGTGCTCTCCGCGTCGGTCGTCAAGGAAGGCGGCGCGGCGGCGAGCGTTTGCAAGGCGTGCTTCGGCAACCTGTTCGGCTTTGCGTTTACCAAGGAGCTGACCGAAAAAGAGCTGTTCGCGCCTCTTTCGGGCTCGCTCATTCTGGAGCTTGCCGACGGCGCGGCGCTCGACGAGAGCGTGCTCGCGTATGATTTGGGTACTGTCACCGACGACGGCAAGGTGACCATGGGCGATAAGTCCGTGGCGGTGCAGGCGCTGATCGACAGCTGGAAGGACAGGCGGAGTGCCCGAAGGTAACGGTGGACGCGCCGCTCTATACGGAGCGCAGCACCGCTTCTCCCGCCATCAAAACAGCCAAGCCCAAGGTGTTCATTCCCGTATTCCCCGGCACCAACTGCGAGGTAGACACCGCCCGTGCGTTTGAAAAGGCAGGCGCCGAGGTGGAGATGCTGATCGTCAGGAACCTCACGCAGCAGGGCATTGAAGAAACCATCGACCGCATGGAGCGCATTATCCGCGGCGCGCAGATGATCATGCTCCCCGGCGGCTTCTCGGGCGGCGACGAGCCCGACGGCTCGGGCAAGTTTATCGCCACCACCTTCCGCAATCCCCGCGTTGCCGAGGCGGTGAACGAGCTGCTGCAGCACCGCGACGGTCTGATGCTGGGTATCTGCAACGGCTTCCAGGCGCTCATCAAGCTGGGTCTTGTTCCCTATGGCGAGATTCGCGCGCTCAAGCCCACCGACCCCACGCTGACCTTCAACACCGTGGGCAGACATATCTCCCACATGGCGTACACGCGCGTCACCTCCGTCAAGTCCCCCTGGTTTGCGGGTGTGGAAGCGGGCGAGGTGTTTGCAATCCCCGTATCGCACGGCGAGGGCAGATTCATGGCGGATGAAGCCACCGTGAAGGCGCTGGCAGCCAACGGACAGATCGCCACCCAGTATGTTGACCTCAGCGGCAAGCCGAGCGACGACATCGCGTTTAACGTCAACGGCTCCGTATGCGCCATCGAGGGTATCACCTCGCCCGACGGCAGGGTTCTCGGCAAGATGGGTCACAGCGAGCGCAAGGGCGAAAATCTGTATCAGAACGTACCGTTCGCCAAAGACCAGAAAATCTTTGAAAGCGGCGTAAACTACTTTAAGTAATGGACAATTGATAATGGACAATTGAAAATTTCGGTCGGGAAGATAGCGTTGCATTTCACAAGCCTTTCGTTCCCGACCGAGTTTTTATATGAATGATTTATTTGACTTTACAGGGACAGGGGCAGCGTGCCGCTGCTGTCAGTGCCCGCGTGTCGCGGGAGCCAATCCGCGCTATCGGCGTATGGCACCAACCTAACCGCTCACTCACGCG
>ONEN01000176.1 GCA_900316815.1 uncultured Eubacteriales bacterium
TAACGCCCTGCGCACCTTTTCGGCGCCCGCCGCGATGCCGCAGGAGCCCTGTCCGATGACGATTCTCATTGCGCCGCCTCCCTTAACTCTTTCAGAATGTTCTTTGTTTTATCGGGCGTCAGACTGCCGTAGGTGTCCTCGTTGATCATCATCACGGGAGAAAGCGAGCAGCAGCCCAGACACGCGACGCATTTGAGCGAAAACAGTCCGTCCGCTGTGGTCTGACCGTCCTCAATGCCCAGCTCGTCCCGTATCGTCTGCAAAATCAGCTCCGAGGAGTTGACATGACAGGCGGTGCCCTGACAAAGCATGATCAGGTATTTGCCCACGGGCTGAAAGCGGAACTGGGTGTAGAACGTTCCCACGCCCATGATTTCGGACGTAGCAATGCCCGTTCTGTCGGCGATCCGCTCGATCGCCTCCTTGGGCAGATAGCCGTAGATGTCCTGCGTGTGCTGTAAAATGGTAATCAGACTGCCTTTGACGGGCGCGTATTCCTCTAAAACGCCGTCGAGCAAAGACAGATCAAGCTTGTTTTGCATATTTTTTCCTCCATGGCTAAAAAACGCACTCTCTTTTTTCCTTAAAAAGGAGAGTGCGCTTTCTTCATTTGTCGTTCGTTTTTCTTATCAGACAACGCCCTGCGCGAGCATGGCGTCGGCTACCTTTTCAAAGCCCGCGATGTTGGCGCCGACAACGTAGTTGCCCTCGAAGCCGTACTTCTTGGCGGCTGCGTCAATATTGCGGAAGATGTTGACCATGATGTCCTCGAGATTCTTGTCAACCTTCTCAAAGCTCCAGGACAGTCTCTGCGAGTTCTGGCACATTTCCAGAGCGGAGCAGGCTACGCCGCCCGCGTTGGCTGCCTTGCCGGGAGCGAAGAGCACGCCGTGCTCCTGGAAGAATGATGTCGCCTCGAGAGTGGTGGGCATATTCGCGCCCTCCGCCACAGCCAGAACGCCGTTATCAACCAGCTTCTTCGCCGCGTCGATGTCCAGCTCGTTCTGCGTTGCGCAGGGAAGCGCCACAGCGCAGGGGATATCCCATACATTCGAGCCCTCCGCCTTCTTGTCGTGGTAAACGGCAGAGGGACGGGCAGCGGCGTAGGCGTCCAGGCGTGCGCGCCTGACCTCCTTGATCTCCTTGAGGAGCGCCACGTCAATGCCCTCGGCGTCGTAGATCCAACCGCCGGAGTCGGAGCAGGTGACCACGTTGGCGCCCATCTGCTGCGCCTTTTCGATTGCGTAAATAGCAACGTTGCCCGCGCCCGAAACGCAAACGGTCTTGCCCTTTATCTGAATGCCGTTGGCCTTCAGCATTTCATTGGTGAGATAGAGCAGACCGTAGCCGGTCGCCTCGGTGCGCGCCAGAGAACCGCCGAAGCTCAGTCCCTTGCCTGTGAGCACGCCCTCGTAGACGTTGCGGATCCTCTTGTACTGGCCGTACATATAACCGATTTCGCGGCCGCCTGTGCCGATATCGCCTGCGGGAACGTCGGTGTCGGCGCCGATGTGGCGGCAAAGCTCTGTCATAAAGCTCTGACAGAAGCGCATGATCTCCATATCGCTCTTGCCCTTGGGGTCAAAATCGGAGCCGCCCTTGCCGCCGCCGATGGACAGACCCGTCAGGGAATTTTTGAAAATCTGTTCAAAACCGAGAAACTTGATGATACCGATATTGACAGAAGGATGCAGGCGGATGCCGCCCTTGTACGGACCGATGGCGGAGCTGAACTGCACGCGGAAGCCCGTGTTGACATGGACCTGTCCGTTGTCGTCGATCCAAGGCACGCGGAACTTGACCTGACGCTCCGGCTCGCAAAGGCGTTCCAGCAGCGCGAGCTTTCTGAACTTCTTCTCATTTGCCTCGACAGCGGGGCGAAGCGAGTTGAGCACCTCGTCAACTGCCTGCAAAAACTCGGGTTCGTTGGCGTTCTTCTCTTTTACCAGCGCCAGAACCTCATCAACATACGACATAGTGATTTCCTCCCAGATAGTTAATTGAATATCGTTTATCTATGTTAATGCGTATAAAAAGCGTATAAGTCATACGGATTTTCTGTAAAAAAGCGCAAAAAAAGAGGGCGTCTTGGACTTTTGTGTCCAAGACGCCCTTGCCTCAGCTTTCTGCATTATACGCCCAAAAGAATGATTTGTCAATAGGTAATTTAAAAAAGTTGAAAAATGTCGCGTTTTGAAAACAATTTGGCAGATTTTTGCAGGAATCCGACGGCAATCTTTCATTTTTTTGAATTTTTTTAAAATTAGGGGTTGACAAAGGTCTTTCCCTATGGTAATATGATGACAGAGCAAAGGTGTTCATTTGAGATAATTCTTGAATGGCACCTTTTTCATTTTTTACGTTGCAAGCGCAGCTGTTTTTTCCGGAAGTCACCGGATGCGCAGGGCGTCATTCTCGGAATAATAGTAATGGACAAAGGCGTTCATTTAGGAAGAATCCTGAATGTCGCCTTTTTATTTTACCGTATTTTCCGGCAGAGCGCCGGCAGACATCGAGTGAAATAAAACTCGTTCCCTCTTCCGTTATCCGTCACTATTGCGACAGTGCAGCAGCTGCAAAAATAGAGAAAGGAGAGCGGTTTTGATGATTGCGGAACGACATTACAGAATGCTGCTGGTTTCGTCCGGAGAGCAGTTTATCAGAGAAATAGGCGCTCTCCTGCAGGGCAGCCTGTATCAGACAGACAACTCCCGCAGCGCTTCCGACGCGCGCGGCAAGCTGCTGGAAAAACGCTATGATATCGTCATTGTCAACGCGCCGCTCAGCGATGAATCCGGCTGGCGGCTGTGTGTTGACGCAAGCCGCAACAACGGAACGATCGTCGGCCTGTTCGCCGCCAGCGACAGCTTTGATGAAATGTACGCCAGAACAAGCGTGCAGGGCGTATTTGTTATTCACAAGCCGCTGTCCAGAAACATGGTGTCGCAGGCACTGTCCCTCATGGTGTGCGCTAGAGAGAGGCTGCGGACGGTTGAAAAGAAAGCGGTAAAGGCGGAAAGCAAGCTTGACGAGATCCGCGTTGTCAACAAGGCAAAGTGGATGCTGATAGACCACGAGGGGTTCAGCGAAGCGGAAGCGCACCACTATGTGGAAAAAGCGGCGATGGACGCAGGCATCACCAAAAAGCTTGCGGCTCAGATCATCATTGACAGTTACCTACATTAATCGTATACATTTCTTACCCTTGCAGGGGCGGCTGTTTGCAGCCGTTTCCCTGCCCATTAAATTGCTATCCAACCGGATAGGTTAACGTATGACAACGCAGCGGCGCATTTTCCTTCGGGGAGATGCGTCGCTGTGTTT
>ONEN01000195.1 GCA_900316815.1 uncultured Eubacteriales bacterium
CACGCGTTGTTGCTGACCGTCAGCTCCTGCGTCTGCGCGTCGCCGTTGACGTCAACATATATCAGTTTGGCAGACTGCAGAGAAGTGCCGTAGGCGGCGTCGGCATAGGACACGCTGAGGTTGCTTCCCGTGATGGCGTTCAGGTTTATGTTGGTGCTTGAATATCCCATGCTCGTGCTTGAGGGATAATCAAACGCACCGCTGCCCGTTACGGTGATCGTGCCGGGGTGCGCGTTCATCGCAATCAGACGGATGTCGGAATGAATATGCGCGAAATCTCCCTTAAGGGTGTAATCCCCGATGCTGTCGGGAAGTCCCGTAACGGTGAGCACGCGGCTCTCGTTCGCCTTGGTGCGGGTAGTGGCGGTAATGGTCACGCCGCTGACCGGGGCGCCGCTGCTGTCTGTCAGCTTCACGGTGTCAAGGTCAAAGTCCCATCCGCTGCCGAAGGTCACGGTAAAGCCGTCAAGCTCCTTTTTCAGCGCGATGGTTTTCCCGTTGGCAAAGTTTCTGTAATTGTCAACGGCACCGAAATTATAAATGAATTTTTCGTTGCTGCCGCCCGTCTGCACCAGGGGATTATGACCGCTGTTCAGGTTTGTGCAGGTGTTGGGCAGATCGAAGTCCAGTTTCACCGTTTTGTAGGAGCGGACGAAATTCACCTCAAAGGTGACGTCTTTCTTTTCGTCGTTCGCAAACTGCAGGACCTGCTCGACCTTCGTCGGGTCCGCGTCATTGAGCACGGCGTCCATCTGCTCCTGCGTCAGTATGTTGGTTTTTTCGGGGTCATCGTTGTAATACGCGATAACGGAATCGATTTTACTCAATGAATTGCCGTCGAGCCGGTACCTGATGTCGCCCGCCGTCTTTTTGATATAATAGGTCTTGGCGTAACCCGGATAACGTACATTCCAGCTTCTGTAAGAGTATCCGTTGGCGCCGGTATCGGTATCATAGAAATAATCAGAGGAATTGACTCTGTCAAGCCCCAGATACTGATACGTCGTACTGTCGCTGCCGACCGTGAAGGGACCGGTGTAGCCCGTGGCGATGACGGTAGCGGAGTAGTAATCCGACTCCTCGTTAGCGCCGTAGGTGATATCAAAGTAGACGTCCTTGAGCTCGTCGTTCTTATACTCTATCACGGCGGCGTTCGAACGGGCAAAGCCCGCGATATAATTCGAGCCGTACTCGGTGATATAGCTTGAGTAAAGGCGCGACTGCTTGTAGGTGCCGCTGTACACATACGCGTTGAAGGCAGCGATTTTTGTCTTTCCGCTGCTCTTCAAATTGTAGTTGTGAACAGGCTCTGCCTTGTCCACCCAGCGCACGATGTTGCCGCCTGTCACCTGCTCGGTATAGTCGGTGACGGGGGTGTCGCCCGTTTCGCTGTCATAGGTCACGCCGTAGAACGTGATGCTCTGGGCGTACGCGGGATCCTGCGCGGTACTGTCGTAATCCGCCGTAAAGGTCACCTTGTAACGCGTTCCCTCCTCGGCGCCGACAGACTCAAGCGCTTCCTTTTGGGAAGAGAAGCCGGCATTGTTTTTTGGTTCAGCTTCGTCATCCGAACTTTTGTCCTCCGTTTGCTCTGCGGGGAGCTCGCCGGAGCCTCGGGCGGAAGGCTGTTCAACCGTTACCGCAAACGCGTTGAACAGCATACTCGACGCCAGCAGCAGCGCCAGCAGCGAGCCGGGCAGCCGCAGCGCTCTGAGGCGTCTTTTGATTTGTTTCATTGCATAATCCTCCTTTTTTGAAAATGAGCACTACATCTCAAGTTAATTATACTACTGATTGGCAACTATCGCCAACTTGACAGTTTCTACAACTCTTTGTGCTAAGTTTTGTCATTTTTAACAATCGACTGTTGCTTATTCCACTCGTATGTGATAGAATAGGAACAGCAAAACGCGGGAGCGATGTATATGAAAAAGCTGATTTCAACCATTATTACCCTGAGTCTTCTGCTTGCGGCGCTCGCCCTTCCGTGCAGTGCGCAAGCGGAGAGCCGCCGCCCTTACCGTTTTGTAAGCTGCAGCATGGGCTATCTTGTAAGCGCGGCGGTCACGGACACAGGCGACCTCTATTGCTGGGGAAACGGAAGCAAGGGACAGCAGGGCAACGGAGATACGCAGAACGCCCCCGTCCCGCACCGCCTTCTCAGCGGCGTCAAAGCGGTCTCGGCGGGCTATGACCACATCGCCGCCGTAACCACGGACGGAAGCCTTTACACCTGGGGAGACAACACCCGCGGACAGCTGGGCGACGGCACGACCGCAAGCGCCTATACCCCGAAAAAGGTGATGGAGCATGTCAAAGCGGTTTCCTGCGGACATTATTACACAGCGGCTGTCACCGAGGACGGTCTGCTCTACTGCTGGGGCTGCAACGACAGCGGTCAGTTGGGCGACGGCACCGCTCTGCAGCGGAACACGCCCAAACAGATCATGAGCGGGATCAGACAGGTCTGCGTGACATCCTCCGCGAGCGCCGCCGCCGTCAGCGAAAACGGCACCCTGTACACCTGGGGCGCCAATGAATACGGTCAGCTCGGCAGCGGCAGCACGCAGGCGAGCGCGACGCCTCAGCCCGTATTTTACAATGTCAGAAAGGTCAGCCTCGGCTGGTACCACACGCTCATCGTCACGGAAGACAGCGAGCTGTATGGCTGCGGCAAAAACAGCAGCGGGCAGCTCGGCTTTTCTCCTGACGGCGACGTCCTCTCGCCGCGGCTGCTGTCGGGCAATGTGCGCGACGCCGGCTCAGGCCAATACTACAGCGCCTATGTCACAACGGAAGGCACGCTGTACACCTTCGGCAGAAACACCTACGGTCAGCTCGGATGCGGCAGCACCGCCGCTCAGACGGAGCCCACCGAAATAATGAGCGGCGCCGACGCGGTGAGCACGGGCTTTAATCACTGCGCGGCAATCGATAAAAGCGGCGCCATGTTCATATGGGGCAACAGCGACAGCGGCTGCCTCGGAAACGGCTGTACCGTCGACAGCCTTATCCCCCAGCCCCTCGGCATCCTCTCCGAAAGGCTTTGGGGCGACGTCAACCGTGACGGCACAGTCAGCATCAACGA
>ONEN01000181.1 GCA_900316815.1 uncultured Eubacteriales bacterium
CCACATACAGCCCCGCTTTTTGCTGATCCTTCATTTTGACGAGCATCTGCTCGCAGATACAGAGGTCGAGCTTATTGATAAGCTTTGCTTCCTCTAATACGGGGATGAAATCAGCGGGAGACAGCATACCCTTCTCAGGGTCGATCCAACGCGCCAGCGCCTCTTCCTCGCACACCCTGCCGTTGGCGGCACGGATAATCGGCTGGTAATGCGCCTTAATCCAGCCTTCTTCGATGGCGCGGTCAATATTATCGATAATATAGCGCTTGATCTCCGATTGAGTCAGCATATCCTCGCTGAAGTAGGTAAAGCCCGACACAAAGCTGTTGCGCAGGGTGTCACAGGCGTATTTTGCCCTGTCGCACAGGGCGCTCACCGCAATGGAACCGCTGTCGTCAAGATAGATTCCCACCCGCGCAGGAATAGTTTCTCCGATGTCGGAAGAAGCAAAATCAGAGAATACCAGCCGCAGCTTGTCTTCCATTCCCAAGGCGTCCGTAAACACGCAGAAATGGTCGGAGCCGAATCGACTGCAGTTCTCATTGCTGAAATGTTTTTTGAGCACGTTGGCAAAGGTGCGCAGCAGCTTGTCGCCGCCCTCAAAGCCATATTTGCGGTTATAGTATTTCATTCCGCAAAGGTCGATATAAAGCAGCGCGGTGGTGCCGCCGCACTTGAGGTGCGCAACACGCCATACCTCTGCCAGCTCAAAGAAATAGGACATGCCGGGGAGTCCCGTGAGGTAGTCATAGTAGCTGGCCTGCAATATGCTTTTTTCATGCAGTGCCTGACTGAGCGCAACGTCAAGGGCGACAAAGCTGTTTCCGCCGTCCTTGACATAGGAACCCTCGTCCGTATACCACACATAGGCGAGCCGTTCGCCTGTCTCGGTGTAAACATGCTCTCCGTTGGCGTGGACAATACGATATTCGTCGGCTCCGAACATTTTCGTCCGATATATTACCTCATATCTGCCGCCCTCAGTGGCAAAGCGGAACCCCGCGTCGGCTATTCTTGCCGCGTCATCAGGATGTGCCGTGCGGTACATGTCCCTGTCCATCAGCAGATACGCGTCTCTTTTGTCCTCAAAGCCAAACATCTTACAAAATCCGTCGGAAAGCGCCAGTGTTACTACTCGTTTGTCCACAAACTGATAAACGGCAAGAGGCGCACACAGATTCTCCAGAATGGATAACGTTTTTTTATCAAATTGATAGCGTCCCATGTTGATACTCCTGTCTGTTGATAAGGGAATGAGCGCGTGTTTGAATAGTCCAATTGTTTTGCTGCATTAATCGGTTCGAAAAGAAAAGCAGCGGTCCGTCAAATAAATTCCACATATGCGCTGTAAACATAGCCCGTATAGCTGCCGTAGCGAACATGATACCAGCCGTTACTGCTTTCTTCGAGGAAGGTCATCGTATAGCCTCTGGGAATTTTTACTATCTCGCTGTATCCGGCATCGGGACCTGTGCGCAGCGACACAAAATCGTCCGCCGTGCAGCGCAACGTTGAGCTGTAATCGGCGCCGTCGTAGGTAAGGGGCGCGTTGGGATCAAAGGAAACGTATTCGCCGTAGACGTAACCCTCCTGCCCGTTATAGCGCACATAGTACCAATCGCCGTCTGTTCCCAGATAAATCATGCTGCCGCGTGAGGGAATACGCGCCAGTTCTTTGTAACCGACGCCCTTACCGGTACGCAGCGCCACATAAGTGGAAGCGCGGCAATAAAGATATTGCGTGGTGGGCGCGGCTGTGGGAGGCTGGGTAGCCTTGGTGGTGGGAGGCTGAGTGGCCTTAGTGGCAGGCTGCGTCGCCTTTGCCTTGGCAACGTAAAGCGTCACCGCGCTGCCCGGACTGACGGTCGCTCCTTTGGCAGGAACCTGCTCAAAGACAAAGCCGTCCTTCTGCTTATCAGACTCCACCTCCATTATTTCGGCTTTCAGATTCATTTTTGAAAGCTGCCCGATGGCGTCCTCCTTTGCCAAGCCCTTTAAATCAGGCATTTTGACTGTAGCAACGGTGGCCGGCTGCATAGTTGCCGCCGTAACAGCGGCGGAGGGAGCAATTGCGGGAGCAGGCTCCTCCTTCTGCTTGTTCAGCAGAACAAACGCGACAACGGTCATCAATGCGATCACCACCACAGCGGCGGCTACGATTATCATAATCTTTACCAAATTATTATCTTGCTGCGGAGGCTGAGGAGGCGGCGGCATTTGCGGTGGTCTCTGCGGAGGCATCTGCGGAGGCATCTGCGGTGGTCTCTGCGGAGGCATATTTGCTTGCCGGGGATATCTGTCGCCGCTTCCCGAATACTGTTGATTATTGTTATCTCCCCACGAAGAGGGAGGTTGGTCATATCTGCTCATTTATATTCTCCTTTTCGTCAACTCACACTTCTCCCGCCTTCTTCTTGTATTATTTTAACAAATTGCAGTCGGATTGTCAAATAAATCAAAAGAAAAAAGCAAAGAGACTTCCATTTTTTTACGATTTTTTTCAGGCTCGCTTTTTTGTGTCACCCAATTTGAACGAACACCTTCCGCAATGGGAGAAAAAAGCTCGAAAACCGAGAAAAAAGTGGACACAGTTGCAGTATCCTGCTATAATGAAAGAAAAAAGGAGCGTGATGGCAGTCCTATGATTATCGATTCTCACACCCACATCGGCATTTTGCCGCCCTTTTATATGACCACCGACATGCTGCTCTACTCCATGGAACGATACGGCATTGACTTTTCCCTGGTCAGCAACATTGAGGCGGCAGAAAACGACCACGAAGGCAAACCTGTTCCGCCCGAATACCGAACGCCGCAGAATGAGCTGCTGCGCCGCACACTCTCCGAGGCAAAAAAAGCGCCTGACAAGCTGGGCGTGCTCCCATGGCTGCGCATTCAAAGCGAAATGCCCGATGAGGAATTTGTGCGCATTATTACGGAAAACCGCTCGCTTATCTACGGCTTCAAGCTGCACCCCTTTCATTCTGTCACCGCTCCCGACGACCCGCGCATGGAACCGATCTACCGGCTGGCAGCGGAGCTGGAGCTTCCCATTGTGTCGCATACAGGAGGCCGCGAGGAAGCGATGTCCCCGCACCTGTATAACGCTGCCAAAAAACATCCCGAGCTGAATTTTGTAATGGTGCATATGGACCTGGGCACCGATAACCGTCAGGCGCTCGACCTGCTGAGTCAACTGCCTAATCTTTACGGAGACACCACCTGGGTGCCCGTTTCCACAACGCTGGAAGCTA
>ONEN01000185.1 GCA_900316815.1 uncultured Eubacteriales bacterium
ATTCCTTTACAATTATAATCATAAAAAATCATACTAAGTCCAATAGCCTAGTTTTTTAATGACTTCTTTACATTCTTCTAAATCCTTTCCCAGATTATAAGGAACTGATGGTTGTAAACGTTCTTCTGTAAATCACGTTTCAAAAAGGCCATTTGCACGGAGTTTTAAGGCCACCGTGACGGAGAAATAAGTCCACCGTCACGGAACAAAAGGCCACTTGAAATTATTGACACAAGAATACGACAATGGTATCATGATCTTGCTTTACTCATACGCAGGATAGGGCAACGCCGGAGGGCGACCTGAGCGGCGTATGAGGTTCGCGGGAGAGTGATGCCGTCCGGTGTCACTCTTTTTTCTGTTTGCATCAAACATCACTCTCCCGGAAACAAAAGCGAAAAACTCCGGGGGCTCGGGGGCTGGCCCCCGTTATGCCCGAGTTTTAATCAATATCATCCGCAAGACTGAAGATCTCACGCCGGGCGTGAATGAACGGCAACTCATCTCCGCGTTCATCCGTAATGTACCAAGGATTTGAGTATGGACTGTTACCCGCGTCTACCCACGCCTTCAGCTCGGAGATTTCTTCTTCCGAAGCATCGGACACAAGCGTCAGGTAGCGCTTCATTTCGTTGACGAGATAGCGTATCATTCTGCCGCCTCGCTGCTCTGCTCCTGCTTCAAGCCGTGCCTGGCCCGCATTGAAACCTTGCCCTCAACAGATACGACATAGGAGTTATGGTAGATCCTGTCCATGATCGCGTCGCTGATGGGGCTGTCATGCGATGGGTCGGTATTCAATCTCTCATACCAATCGGAATACGGATCATATTGCGTACAGAATATTGTTGCGCCGTGTTTGGTTCTAGCTTCAATGATCTCGAACAAATCATAGGACTGTTGAAGAGTAAGCGGTCTCATCAGCCATTCATCCAGAATCAGCAAATCCACTTTACCATACGCCTTGATTGCTTTCTTGAAATCGTTTTCTGCGCGGGCGAGCATTAATTCGTCCAGCAGCTCAGGCATACGCACATAGCGAACACGTTTGAACTTACGACACGCAGCGTTACCGAGAGCGCAGGCGATGTAGGTTTTACCGCTTCCGGTAGCTCCTTTCAGAACAATGTGGTGTTTTTCATCAATGTATTGGCAGGTCGAAAGCCGTGTTAGTTCCTCACGGTTTAGCCTTCTGTCTTCAAAGTATTCAATCTCTTCCATACATGCGGAGGGAATATCTAAATGAGCGTCGCGGATACGTCTGCGCAGTTTACTCGCCTGCTGACTGTTCCATCCCGCGTTGACGATCAATCCGAAACGCTCCTCGAACGGAATCTGACTGTAGGTAGCCGGATCCTGAGACTGCGCTTCAAACTCTCTTGCCATTGCGCTCAAGCGCATCTCCCGAAGCTGGCTGGCAATTGAAACATTACTCATCTCGCTTGCCTCCCTTGTTGTAATACGCAGCACCGCGTGTAATTCCGTGTCCACTTCTCGTTTTGACGTGAGCGTAATCCGGCTGCTTTTCCGCAGAGGACTTACACAGTACGCTGATGTTACGGACAGTAGGTTGAGAGGTAAGTCTGAGGACTCTCTCGCAGGCGTCGTCCAGACGCTTGGAGCCGTAACGCTTCTCAAGTTTCATTAGACTTGCGCAGGATTTGAAACCCTGCTCGGCTTCTTTGCCGCTGTTCAGGAAATACTGCACGGTTTTGGCTATACTGCTTCCTGCACCGTTTGCCCAAACAGCGAATTCATCGGCATTGTAGCCGAGATATTTCCTGTGTGCTTCGGGCATATGCTCCGGTTTGACGACAGGATCGCGCTGCGGCTTATCCAAACGAACATGGGTCGCGACCTTGGTCTGCTTGTAGAACACCTCCACAATATGTTTGGTAAGCCGAACGTCTACCTTCTCTCCGATCAAATCGAAAGGAACGGAGTATTTGTTGACGCCGTCGTTCACCAGATAGTCATAGCCGACCTTTGGGTGAATCCAAACAGAAGGCTCGTATGTATACAGAGGAAGGGGCTTAAGGAACTCCTTCTCCTCCTGCTCAAATGCTGTCAGACGACAACCGGGACGTTTTTTGAACGGACGGCGGTTCAGCTCCTCCAGCTTTTCGGCAACAGCCTGTTTTGCTTCACCTATGGTGAAGAACTTGCGGTCACGTAGCGAGGCGGTGATCCACGTAGATACAAAGCGGACAGAGCCCTCCGCCGCGGACTTGTCGTCAGGCTTGCGCACCCTTGCGGGAACAATGGCGACGTTGTAATGCTCCGCCAGCTCTTGGTAGCTTTTGTTCAAGACCGTTTCGTAACGGGTGTTCTTGCTGACTGCCGTCTTACAATTGTCTGGGATCAACAACCGAGGGACTCCTCCGAAGTAATTGAATGCGTGAACATGACAGAGCAGCCAGTTCTCTGTTTTCATGTCGCTGCAAACTTCAGCGTAAGTATACCAGCTGCATGGCAGAACGGCGACAAATATGTAAGCCGGTTCCATCTCTCCGGTAACCGAATCGGTAATGTAGAGAGGATCGCCGGCCCAGTCAACCTGAACGGCGTCGCCGGGTTTGTGTGTGATGCGCATAGTCGCTTTCGTAATGCGAGCCCAACGACGGTACTTCTCGCAAAACTGCGTGTACATATATGGGATCCCGCCCGAAGCACGAACCTTGACGCAGTATTCTTCCCACAGAAGCGTCAGCGTAACGCCTTTCTTCGCAAGCTCGTTGTGGATCTCAGGAAAATCCGGCTGCGTGTAAGGACACGCCAAAGCGTACTTTCCCGGGAAAAGAAGCTCTTGGATCATCTCGTTGGTAACGTCTTCGCCCAACGGCCATGAGATCCCGGTTGCTTCAGCAGATTTGATTATGTCAGCAACAGTATCCCGGGAGCTTTGCACTTGCTGTGCTATACTGCGCTGACTTGTTCCGAGGCTATGGAGCCTCAGAATTTCACGGTAGTTAACCATATGGCCACCTCCAAAACATAGTCACACAATAATGTGTGCCATGTCTATTATACTTGTGGCCTTCGCTTCCGTGAAGGTGGCCTTCTATTCCGTGACGCTGGCCTTATTTTCGCGTGCAAGCGGCCTTATCTGGACGAAATATACATCTGAGTTCTTCTACAACAAGCTTTGCCTTTTCACGGGCAGCTTTCTTGCTCTCCTGGGCGTGGATCGCCTTGAGCATCTTTGC
>ONEN01000140.1 GCA_900316815.1 uncultured Eubacteriales bacterium
ACGGACCCATTGAAGGCATTGTCAAGTTCATCGAAAGCGGCAATTTCAGTGATCTGCACGGTCCGCTGATTTTTCTGATGGTACTAATGAAGGTGTTGTTTTCTGCCTGCGTCCCCTTATTTATGATTCTGACAGGCTATTTGATGAGCACCAAAACCCTCAGCCGCAAGTATTATTACGGTATCCGAAAAACGCTTGTGGTGTTTGTGCTCGCCTCCGTGGTGTGCATGTTTTTCAAATCGGTCTACCTCAATCCGCAGGCGAAGGCGGCGTTTGAGCAGTTTGACTTAAACACCATGTTCAACGCGATTGAAGCAACGGAAAGCTATGAGCCGAAAGACTATATTCTCAGCATTTTCGGCTTCTCGGGCGCCAATTACTCCTGGTATGTGGAGATGTATATCGGCCTGTTTCTGATTGCGCCGTTTCTCAATCTGGCGTACAACAAGCTTGATTCGCAGCGCAAAAAGCTGGTGTTGGTGGGAACCGTTGTGTTCCTCGCTATTCTCCCCTCGCTGGTCAATGCTTTCCGTTTTGACAATGCCAACTGGTGGCTCAATCCGATGAGCGATAACAAGGGCTATCAAAAGCTGATTCCCGCCTTCTGGATGGGCAGTATGTATCCGGTTGCCTACTACTTCACAGGCGCCTATATCCGCGAATACGGCATCAAGCTCAAAACGCGCGCCATGCTGCCGCTGTTCGGTATCATGCTCTTTCTCTGTACCGCGTTCAGCTTTTACCGCAGCTACGGCGGCAATTTTCAGGCGGGCAGCTGGATCTACTGGTACGGTGTAGAGCCGTACATCATCTCGTCGCTGCTGTTTGTTCTGCTCAGCCGTGTGCGCGCCAACAACTGGCACCCCACGGTGCGAAAAGTGATGTGGAAGGTTTCCGACGTCACCTTCGGCATGTATCTGCTGTCGTTTATCTTTGATATGCTGATCTACAACAGCTGGCTCAATGAAATCCGAAGAACAGGCTTTGAAAAGCTGCCGTTCTACTTTGTCGCCGTGCCGCTTTGTTTCCTGTTTTCACTGGCAGCCTCGCTGGCTGTTACAACAGTAGCTAAGGTGTTGATTATTCTATATGAGAAAATAAAGAAGTGGTTCAAGGAGCAGCTTGCAGAACCCAGAAAGGTAAATTGGCAGGATGTTCTGTTTGCTGCGCTGCTTATCGGTGCGCTGCTGTGCGCGTTCTGGAAGGTGCGTTATGGCTTCGGCGGCAACGACGAGGCGTTTTACTTAACGATTCCCCACCGTTTGGCAAAGGGAGACGCGCTTTTCCGCGACGAGTGGAATCTGTCGCAGATGTGCTCGATCTTACAGCTTCCTTTTGTGTGGGTATATACCACCGTTACCGGCTCCACCGACGGTATTATGCTCGCTGCGCGTATATTCTATGTGTTTGTTCACGGAGCCGCTGCCGTTTTGATTTATTCGCGGCTGCGCAAATACGGCTTTCTGTCCGTATTCGCCTGTGTGCTGTATTTCCTCTTTACCCCCTATGACATCATGGCGCTCGGCTATGATTCCATGGGTGTAGAGCTGGTGCTGTTGGCGGGCGTATTGCTCGCAACGGCCGATTATGACAAAAAGCTGTGGCTGATTCTCAGCGGTCTTTGCTTTGCAGGCGCGGTGCTGTGCTGCCCGTTTTTGGCTTTGGTGTATGTGCTTTTTGCCCTGTGCATGGGCGTTCACGCATTGCTGAAGGGAAAACGCTGTCCTCTTATGCTGCAATCCAAGCTGTTTGCGCCGCGCACGTTCCTGTTTTTTACCTGCGGCGTCGGAATACTCGCGGTGATATTCCTGCTGTTCACCCTGCCGCGCGTCGGCTTCAGCGGTCTGGCTGAAAATCTCAGTTATATGTTACAGGATCCCGAGCATCCTCCCGTGGAGTTCTGGAACAAGGTCGGCGGTTACTTCCGTTCGGTATTCTATATGCAGCCGCATTTCAAATACGCTGTTTACAGCTATTGTCTGATGGCGCTGATCATGCTGATCGACCGCAAGAGAAGGCAGCACCGTTCGGTGTATCTGACCGTGACCGTCTGCATTGTGCTCTATACGCACATGCTTCTGCTTCCGTCGCTGCACGACAGGACTTATAACGCGCTGATGTTCCCGCCTGTGTTTGCGGGTATCACAGCTTATGTGCTCTGTGAGAATAAGCAGCGTGAGCTGTTTGCCGGGTTGTTTATTCCGGGCATAATCTATTCGTTCACTGTACACTATACCTCCAATCAGGGCTTCTATGTGATTTCCATGGCGTTTGCGGCGGTGAATGTTGCGAGCTTTGTTTTCCTCGGACAGCTCATTCGTGAAATGCGCGAGACGCCGGACAACATCACTTATCCCGAGGCGATGAAGCGCGTTGCTTTGGTGATGGTGACGGTCATGTTCATTATGCAGGGTGCGTTCGAAATCGGCGCGAAGCAGCGTCACTGCTTCTGGGACGCTGACCCCAAAAACTTAACAACAGACATTGAGGAGGGCCCGGCAGCGGGACTCATCACTTCGGCAGAGAACGCAAGGGTATACAATGAGATATACGCCGACCTGTCCTACTATTGGGATAAGGACGAGGGCAATCTGCTGATACTCACCGAACGCTCCTGGACGTATCTGGCGGCGGATATGCCCTACGGCACGTTTTCGGCGTGGCTGTCGGGTGAAAATCCGAACAGCATTAAGCGGCTGCAGAACTATTGGAATCTCAATCCCGACAAGGTGCCGCGCTACATCTATGTGCCTATGAACTCTAAGTGGAATATGAACGAGTTGCTGTCGCAGCTGGGCAGCATGGGTTACGATCATAAAAGGCTGCATGCGGGCTATGTCTTGGAAAGCAATGCCCCGCGTATCCCATCAGTCAATAATTGAAAATCGGGTGTTGAATAAAGAACAATTAAATCGGGCAGACGGGTTTGAATTTATTATCAAGCCGGGTCTGCCCGAAGCTTTATTATCCGGGCTGTCCAATAAAATTTCTGCGTAAATAAGGGTCAATTACCGATTTTCAATCGTATTCATTCTTGTAATTTCTGTTATTCTATGGTATAGTAAGACTGTACAGGTGTCCCTGACAACAATAGCCTGTTACTAAATAAAAAAGTTTGGGGGAATTAAACGATGGATTACAATAAGCTTTATGACATCTGGTTTGAAAACGCCACAGACGACAAGGACCTGATTGCGGAACTTGAAAGCATCAAAGATAATGAAGCAGCAATATCCGATCGCTTCTATACCTCGCTGCGCTTCGGTACGGCGGGTCTGAGAGGTGTAATCGGCGCGGGTACCAACCGCATGAACATTTATGTAGTACGTCAGGCGACGCAGGGTCTTGCCAACTATGTGCTCAATAAATATGGCAAGGGCGCGGTTGCGATTTCGCATGACAGCCGCATTAAGGCAGATTTGTTTATGATTGAGGCAGCCAGAGTACTGGCGGCAAACGGCTTAAAGGTGTACATCACGAGCGAGCTGCAGCCCACCCCTGTGCTTTCCTATCTGGTGCGCTACTTCAAGTGTCAGGCGGGCATCATGGTGACCGCCAGTCACAACGCTGCCAAATACAACGGCTACAAAGCCTACGGCGAGGACGGCTGCCAGATGACGGACGCCGCCGCGACCGCCGTGTATGACGAGATTCAGAAGCTCGATATCTTTAACGATGTCAAAATCGCTGACTTTGACGAGGCGGTTAAGTCCGGCATGATCGAGTATGTGGATGACAGCGTATATGACAGCTATCTCGAAAAGGTGCTTGAGCAGCAGGTTAACCCCGGTATCTGCAAGGGCGCCGGCTTAAAGGTGGTATATACCCCGCTCAACGGCTGCGGCAACAAGCTTGTAAGACGCGTGCTCAAGGCTATCGGCGTTGAGGAGGTTACGGTTGTCAAGGAGCAGGAGCTGCCCGACGGCAATTTCACCACCTGCCCCTACCCCAACCCCGAAATGAAGGAAGCGCTCCAGAAAGGTCTGGAGCTGTGCGAGGAGGTCAAGCCCGACCTGCTGCTCGCCACCGACCCCGACTCCGACAGAGTGGGCATTGCCGTGCCCGAAGCCGACGGCAGCTACCGCCTGATTACGGGCAACGAGGACGGCGTAATGCTGACCAACTACATCCTCTCCTGCAGGAAGGAAGCCGGCACTCTTCCCGAAAAGCCCGTGGTTGTCAAGACGATCGTTACCACCAAGCTGATCAACAAGCTGTGCGAAAAGTATGGCTGCGAACTCAAGAACGTGCTCACAGGCTTCAAATACATCGGCGAGGTCATTCTGAACCTTGAGAAGAAAGGCGAGGAAGACCGTTATATCTTCGGCTTTGAGGAGAGCTACGGCTACCTGTCCGGCACTTATGTACGCGACAAGGACGCGGTTGTGGCCTCGATGCTTGTGGCGGAGATGGCCGCCTACTACAGCAAGCAGGGCAAGTCGCTTGCAGAGGTAATTGACGGATTGTATGAGGAGTTCGGCTACTACATCAACAAGACCGTTGCGTTTGAGTTTGAGGGCGAGACGGGTATGCAGAAGATGGCGGCCATGATGGAGAAGGTCAGAGCGG
>ONEN01000188.1 GCA_900316815.1 uncultured Eubacteriales bacterium
GCCGCCGAGATCCATTTGACCGCCGTCAGCATCGACCGTTACCAAATAACGCTCCGGCGCCCAGCCTGCATAGAGCACCTTGTTGGCGTTCGGCATGTACTCCTTGTCAAAATCAAACAGCTGCGTGCAGGTGATGTCCTCATACCAGCCTGTAAAAACGTAGTGATCGCGTTTTTCGGGCGTGTAGGCGTCGCGGTATGCTTTTAGCGGCTGCTGATATTTGACATGCTCCAAATTATAATAGGTCTGCTCGCCGTAGTTGTCATAGTTTTCGCTGAAGGTCAGCGTTGACTCGTTGCGACGGTGGTAAACATAATACACATTGCTCTGGGTATTGATCTGCACCTTGTCCTGACCGTCATGCGCCTCTACGAAGGTGGGTCCCGCACCGCTCGAATAAAACACGGTGCTGTAGCCGCACACCTCAAAGCCGTGGAATTTGTTTGTAAAGTAAAAGCCCAAGCTGTTGCTCTTGCTCACATGTGCAATGTCAAAATGCGCGGTCTCCTGATAAGAATAAGTGCCGTCGAGCTTTTGACGGAGATGATACAGCACGCCTGCCTGCGCAGTGGTCTTTGTATAGAGCTTGTAATCCGGCACAAGCGCGTTGTTCTTCTTAACGTTGAAGCTGTCGAGAAGCGTTTGACCGACGCCGTTGCCGTCGCGGCTTTCGTTCCATGTGAACTGCTCGGGGAAGCTGTAATGATACTGCGATACCTTTTGGTTATACAGACCTTCCCACTCGACCTTGTAGGGGAATGTGGAATCATTGTTTCTGGTGAATTTCAAATAACGCTGACCGGTGTACTCATTCTCGCCGTTGAACCATTTATAGGTGATGTCGAGGGTCTTTGTCAGCTCCTCATAAATACCGTTGCGCAATCCGTAGATCGTTCCGCTGTAATAAACATCGGACTGGGGAATAAAATTGCCCTCATTGTCCTTTGCGTACACGACGTCGGTATAACTCAAACAGTCGGTTTCTTCGCCGACCATCACAAAACGCGCCGGCACATAATCCGCGCCGTTGCCGCCGGTGTCAAAATAGAACCAGCGGGCTTCTCTGAACTCCGGCCAGATGTCGAAGATCATCTTTTTTAGCTCTTCCGCGCCGGGCTGCACGCCATTGATCTCATACTCGTCGTGAACCGTCACATACGCCTCCACCTCGGAGTCGTCATCGTTTACGGTGCGCTGTATCTCGATCGTCGGAGTTTCTGCCGGTCCGTCGTCATAGGGATCGTTCAGACCGGTGTGGTCGAATTTCCAGCCCCAGAAAACGATCTTGTTCGGGTCGGTGGAGGGCGCACGCACGTCGCTGATCTTCATCCTCGCTTCGTGATCGTCATTGAGGACGACCAGCTTGCGGGCAAGGATCATGCTGCCGCCTTCCGAGCCATAAACGTTCTGATGGAAGGTCAAAAAACGGTAGTGACCATACAAGGGCGCAAGATAAATGTGCTGATCCTTGTTATTGTATTCCGAAGAAGTCGGAACCGTGACAGCTGTGTTGAACTCCTGGCGCTCCGGCGTGCCGGTGCCCCAGTCATAGGAATACACGCCGTTGTTTTCTTCTCTGAGATGCACCCGGTACCAACCGTAGAACATGCCGGCGTCATTGTTTTCGGGAATGACGACCTCCTGCAGCTTCTCGCCGTTCTTGATGATCTGGGTATCGACCATCTCGTTGTATTTATTCGGGAAAGAATAGGCGCCGGCGGTATAATAAATGTCCTCGCCGTCCTCCACCTGTGTATAATTCTGAGAAAGAAAATGATAGAACACACGCGGTGTTGCTGTGTCTTCGGAATTATTGTCATGCTCCTTGATCAAATAGATCGAAAAGCTTTCCGCTTCAAACACCGCTTCGCCGCCTGCGGCGGAGGTCAGTGCGATGCTCTCGGTTTTTCCGTATAACCGCGCAGCAGACCGCTTTTGGGAGAGCCGTCTGCCGTTTTTTTGTTCACGCAGAATTAATGATTCTTTCCGAAAACGCTAAAGTAATGTTCATTTTTCTTTCACCTTGGGCGCTTAGTATATGGTTGTACAAAGGAAGTACGAAATACCCTATCATAAAACCCGAGGAGGATCTATTATGTATCATAACGATTTTGAACCCTTTGAAAGAAACACCGAAAACCTCACCGAAAGCGAGCCGATGTCCGCATACGGACAGCCGCAGCAGACAGCCCCCGGCTACACGCCGCAGCACGGCAGTTATGCGGAGGAGCCCATGCACTACGAGTCCTATAACGCGGCAGCCGAGCCGCAGGGCGGCGGTTATGCGGAGGAGCCCGTGCACTATGAGCCCTATAACACGGCGCCCGCGCCGCAGGACAGCGGTTATGCGGCGGAGCCCGTGCCCAACGAACCCTATAACGCGGCAGCCGAGCCGCAGGGCAGAAAAAAGAAGAAAGCCAAAAAGACGGTCGGCGTCGTGGCAGCGGCTGTCGCGGCAGGCGTCATGCTGTCCGGCGTTGCCGGATTCGGCGGCAGCTACCTGTTTTCGAAGCTGAACACGCCGTCGAACAACACCGCCGCCGTGCAGATCAACAAGGCAAGCACGGACAACAACATCTCCAATATGTCGGTGCAGCAGACAGATAAAAGCACGAACGAGATCGTCAACGAGGTCGCCGATTCGGTCGTTGAGATCAAAGTCGAGATCATGCAGTCCAATCCCTTTTACGGTCAATCCGTAGCCGAGGGCGCCGGCTCGGGCGTGATCATCAGCGAGGACGGCTATATCCTCACCAACAACCACGTCATTGACGGCGCGTCAAACATCACCGTCACACTTCGCTCGGGCGACAGCTATGAGGCGCAGCTGATCGGTACCGACCCGGATGTGGACATCGCTCTTGTAAAAATCGAAGCAAGCGGTCTTTCGGCGGCTACGATCGGCGATTCCTCCCAGATCAAACCGGGCGACAAGTCCGTCATCATCGGCAATCCGCTGGGCACGCTGGGCGGCTCCGTGACCGAGGGCATCGTCTCGGCGGTTGACCGCACCCTTGAGATCGACGGCAAGACCATGCACCTGATGCAGACAGACGCCGCTGTCAACCCCGGCAACTCCGGCGGCGGCATGTTCAACGGTCAGGGCGAGCTGGCAGGCATCGTGGTGGCAAAGACCTCTGACTCCACCATCGACAACATCGGCTTTGT
>ONEN01000212.1 GCA_900316815.1 uncultured Eubacteriales bacterium
TAACAGATGATTATCGTTTTGTCCACTACTATTCCGAATTGTCAAGTCTGATTCAGCGCGATGATACGCGAGCGTGATACACGCTGAGAGTTAACGAGCTTATTGTTTATTTGTCTGCTTATAATGAAAAAACGCCCCTCCGAAAAGGGGCGTATGGCGGAGACGGTGGGATTCGAACCCACGGTACCGTGAGGTACAACTGATTTCGAGTCAGTCCCGTTATGACCACTTCGATACGTCTCCATATATGCGCGTCCGTTCTTACGGCGCTTTTTATTTTGCGGAAAAACACTGCCGCAAATCTGCGTTGCCGAGGGCGCTCCCCCGACTCACAGCGCTTATTATACCATATCTTTTTCAAATAAGCAAGTTCTTCGGCGCAAATTTTTTAATATTTTTCTGCAATTGAATGATTATTTCCGCAAAAGAAAAATGAGGTTGACTAATCAGCCAACCTCATCGGTATTATTTTATATCGCGCGCGTTGAATAACTTGACGGTGAGTATGATGAACGCCGCTGACCAAACCAGCGCGACGAGAATCGCGTTGAGCACCAGTTGGTGCTCGCCCACGCTGACGGTGCTGATCAGCTGATCGGGAACAAAGTTTGATAAGTCAAAGTTATTCAGATGCAGGAAATTCTTAGCCGCCATGTTCATCACAAAGTACAGACCGCCTATGGCGCCCGTGCCAAAGCAAACAGCCGCTATGGTGGCGACGGTTTTGTTTTTGACGGCTGTTGTAAAGAATACCAGAATAGCGCAAATAGCCATACTGAGCATCCATTTGAGGAGGAACGTGGGGATGGCGGCGCCAAGCTGTCCGTCAACCACAAATGTTTCCATGTCCATGCCAACGGGAACCAGAGTGGCAGCTATGCTGACGAGCGAACTGAAAAGCATCAGGATCAGGTTGTGTATGCCCACGATGATGAACTTTGACACGACAGTGTCGCTCTTGCGGGAAATCTGACCCGCGATGTTTTTGACAAAGCCGTTTGCCATGTCGGCGTAGCTGAAGCTGACCACCGAGATAAACATCACCACCCAGTGGATCGGTGTTGAAAAGGGGGTTGCTATCAGCTGCGAGAGATTTTGCTGTACTTCCGCCTGGTCGGGCATCAGGTAATGTGCCATCAGCGGAGCTCCCGCCTGCACCAGGATATTCAGACCCCCGATAATAATCAGGGAAACAAGGAACACCTTTGCATGCAGCAGGCGCCGCATATCCATTTTAATCAGATTAGTCATTGTCTCTTCCTCCTGTCACGCTGAGATAGTAGTCCTCCAAAGAGGTTTTCTTAACATATATTTCTCTGACGCCGATGTTGTTTTTTGTCAGAACCCTTACAATATCCTCGGTGCGGTCGAGGGCGCCGTTAATGCGGATGTTGCCGGCGCTGTCGGCAGCGAGGCTGTTGATGCCCATCTGACGGATCGCAAACGCCGCGCGGTTGTTGTCGCTTGTTTTAACGGTGACATACTGTCCGCAGCGGTCTTCCAACTCGTCGAGGGTGAATTCATCCAGCAGACAGCCCTCGTGAATGATGCCGTAGGTATCGGCGAGCTTGCCCAGCTCATCAAGGATATGGCTGGAAATCATAATGGTAATACCCTTTTCGCTTTTCAGCTTCTCCAGCGTCTGCCTGACCTCTGCGATGCCCTGCGGGTCAAGGCCGTTAATCGGCTCGTCGAGCACGATCATTTTCGGATCGCCCACCAGCGCGAGCGCAATGCCCAGCCGCTGGCGCATACCAAGCGAGAATGAGCCTGTTTTTTTCTTGCCTGTATCTCCCAGTCCCACAAGTGTGAGCAGACTGTTGATGTATTCCTCGGAGCAGCAATCCATCGCGATACATTTCAGGCGGAGGTTTTCCGCCGCCGACATGTTGGGATATATGCCCGGGCTTTCAATCAGCACGCCCACACCGAAGCGGCCCGCGCCGTTCATCTGATAGGTTCCCGCCGTCGGCTTGGACAGTCCGCTGATCATTCTCATTACCGTGGTTTTGCCTGCGCCGTTGCGGCCGATCAAGCCGTAGACAGACCCCTCGCGGACATGGAGGTTGACATCCTTTGCCGCAAATTTTCTTCCGTATGCTTTTGTCAGATTGGTTGTTGTCAAAATGGTATTCATTATTGTCTCCTCCGTTTTCCGTAGAATTATAACCAAACTGATTTGTTAAGGTTACAAGCATATTGTAGCATGGCGAGTGGGACAAAATGCTGACAAAATAAGTGCTCTTTTACTATTTATCCAATTTTTTTAATAAGGGATTTGTTGAAGAAAAAATTCCTTATTTTCCAAAAAGGACACTAAAAACAGGATGAACGTGCTACAATACAGTTGTTTGGTCGTGACATTACATTCATAGCTAAAGCTTAATAAACTTATATATCGGAAAACAGTATGAGGAGGCTTTGAAAATGGACAACAAAAAAACCTGCGCGGACTGTGTGAACCTCGGCAGAGAGGTATATTGTATGCAGTGCAAGCGGCTGAAAAAAGGCTACAAGGACATGTTTGTGGAGCAGAAGCCCTACAAGGTTCACAAGGCCATGAAGGTCAAAGGATAAGGTACCCATACAACAAACGGCTGCGGAGCTTAGCGCTTCGCAGCCGTTATTCTATAGTATATTAATTATCATTAAACATCCGTCTTAATTATCCTTGAGCATTTTTTTCGCCCTTTGCAGATACAGCAGGTAAATAAGAGATTGAATAAAGGAAAGCACACCTACCGCAAAATTCAGTGCGGACACTGTCCGTAAAAATCAGAACCGCCACGGTAACGCAGGTTTCCAGTACATAGAGCACGGTCAAGAAGTGATAGAGTCGCTTTCCCCTCCGTTCCATCACAGGCTTGTCAAGCTTGACGGCGAGGTTTCTGACGCCCTGCGTCACATAGACCATCGCCAGATAGGATGTGAGCGTGGTCAGCAGGCTGCTGATGGCGTTAATGCTGTTGTGGCTCATCAGAAAGGCGCTCACCAGGGAAATCACTAAACCAAATAATAGGGAATACAGCGCCACCTTGAAATTTTCGTCATCTCCCGACGCTTTGGCAACTCCGATGATCGTGAGCACGAAACCGATCAGAACCAATATGACAGGAACGAACGGCAGCAGTATGGAAAGAAACACAGCGAAGGGGCTCAGTGACGCTATCCTCTCGAACGAAGAGAATGCAATCATGGTGAAGACAGCAGTCACGGCGGAAAGCACAGAGCCGATCAGCGATAAAAACTGCGCGATCCAGATGATTTTGACTCCCTTTTGTGCCTTTGGGTATGTCATATAGTTCTCTCCTTCTCAATCTGTTATATCCGCTGCACGCGGATGCAGGATAACATTCATATTGTAGACGGAAACAGCCGATTTGTCAATGCGCACACCGTAAGAATCAACTAAAAAATCCGCTTGATTTTACGGCTTTTTTTGATATAATAGAAGATATACTGCTGTATATGTATATATGGAGGTTATCGTGGAAAATGTAAAGCAAATTGCAACTAAGCTGGGCAGCTTCAGCTGGATTGTGCCCGCCAGCTTCGGCTTCTCCTGTTCCCTGCTGGTGGCAGGCATTGTGCTGCTGATGGTCAGGGGCTTTACGGGCATGGAATCGGGGTGGCAGTTCAGCATCGGCGCAGACCTGTTTTGTATGGCGGTGTGCGTTATGCTGTGCTTCAGCTGCGTGCTGAACTTCAAAAGCCGCAACGAACACACGGACGTCTTTTTAACGCTGCTCACCACCAACGCGCTGGCGCTGTTTCTGGATGAGGCAGCGTGGCTGGTGCAGGGTATCCCCCATCTCAGGGTTGCCAATCTGATTGTGAACGTGCTGTTTTATATGACGGGCGTCATCCTGATTTACCAGTTCTGGCAGTATATCCGGCGCGTGCTGAAGATGGAGAACAGCCTGATGCAGGCGGCGGACAGCATTCTGAACCTGTTGCTGATCCCCACCCTGCTGCTCTGTCTGGTCAACCTGTTCTATCCGCTGTATTTTTCCGTGAGCGAAAGCGGCGTGTACGAGCGCTGCGGCAAATGGTTCATCAGTCAGCTCTATATGTGCGTAGCGCTGCTGATCGTGATGCTGGAGCTGATGATGTCGCACGCCTCCAAAAAGGACAGACTGGTCGCGTTTTCCTTTGCCGCCATTCCGCTGCTGAACCAGCTGCTGACGCGCTACACCTTCGGCGTTTCCACACAGTATGCGGCGATGCTGGTGTCGATCGTACTGATTTACGGCGTTCTGTTCGCCGAGCGGGAACAGACCATCACCGCCACGGAAAACGAGCTGGATATGGCTACGCGGATCCAGGCGAACATGCTGCCCAACACCTTTCCGTTTATGCCCGAGCGAAGCGAATTTGATTTGTTCGCCTCCATGACTCCCGCAAAAGAGGTCGGCGGCGACTTTTATGACTTCTTCATGGTGGATGATGACCACCTGGCGCTGGTGATCGCCGACGTTTCCGGCAAAGGCATTCCCGCCGCGCTGTTTATGATGGCGTCCAAAATTCTGATCAAAAACACTGTTATGACGGGCAAGGGCCCCGGCGAGGTCCTGCGCATGGTCAACAACCAGATTTGCGAGAACAATCAGGAGGAAATGTTCGTCACGGTG
>ONEN01000189.1 GCA_900316815.1 uncultured Eubacteriales bacterium
TTCATATTGTGTTTTTCAATGGCGGATGAAACAATAAACGCGTTGCGTTAAAATAAAAACCGGAAAGGATTTAGTTAATTATGAAAAAACTTGCAGCAATTCTTTTGGCGTCGGCAATGATAGTGCCACTGGCAGCCTGTTCCTCACAGCAGACCGCTGACAAGAACACCGAAACGGTATATCAGGTAGCGCTGCTGCAATCGCTGACGCAGGGCTACTATGACGGTATCATAAAGGTCAGCGAGCTGAAGCAGCACGGCGACATCGGCATAGGCACCTTTGAGGGCGTCAACGGAGAGATGATCGTGCTCGACGGCAAGGTGTATCAGGCGCTCGGCGACGGCAGCGTAAAGGAAGCCGATGAAAACGAGACCGTTCCGTTTTCCAATGTGACCTTCTTCGACTCGGATATCACGGAAACGCTGTCGGATATCGGGAATGTGGACGCGCTCAAAGCCGCGCTTGACAAGATCGTCGATCAAAACGGCAGGAATATGTTTTACTTTGTAAAGATAAGCGGCGACTTTGAAAGGATGAACGTTCGCAGCGAGCTAAAGCAGGAAAAGCCGTACAAATCGCTCGACAAGGCGCTCGCCACCGATCAAAGGGAGTTCAATTACGATAACGCCAAGGGAACCGTCGTCGGCTTGTACTGCCCTGATTATATGGGCGGACTCAACACTCCCGGCTGGCACTTCCACTTTATCTCGGACGACAGGACAAAGGGCGGTCATATCCTTGACCTGAGCTTCAAGAGCGCACAAGCACAGCTCGACAAAACTCCCGAATTTGATATGACGCTGTCCGATACCGATACCTTCCAAGGCATGGAGCTTTCAAAGGACGTCAGCGACGCCATCAAGAAAGTTGAAACCAACGAGGAATAACACGCATTTTTAATATGACTAAGGCATCGCCGCATTCTTTTTGCGGGGATGCCTTTTTGTTTGTGCTGTTTTTCTTGGCTCTCTGTCAATAGTTGGGGTAAACCGAACAGAATAAGAGAAATGACAAGCGATGGCTGTTAAGCTGTCGCTTGTTCAGCGTTATTTGAAAAATGATCTGTGAAGAAAAAGCTGCGGCAGGCATTCACACCTCATACCCTGCCAAATACATCTGCAAACGGGTCGCGTCGCAGATATTCACAATGCCGTCGCAGTCGACAAAGCGCACGGTGCAGCTGCGGAGCGTTTCGGTATAGGTCGCCGTGTAGGTGACGGAAGCCACACCGTCGGTCACAGCATATCGCTCAACGGCGATATAGCCCTCAATTTCTTTATCAGACTGACACCCAAGCAGGTCGCAAAGGGCGCGGTCGTCGATATGTCGATGCCCCTCGGCGAAAATGAGACCAAAACCGCCTCGGTGAATGCGGACGCGGACAATTATGACGCGGAGACAACGATAACCCGAACCCCGATCCCTATGAGGGCGGATCGGTGAATCAGTCTCATAAGTCAGAACACGGCAAAGCATTCCAAAACAAACGGCAGAATAAAAACGAGGCTGTTCGTTCTTCTTCTGCCGTGTTTTATTCAGAATAAATCAATACAGAAAAAAATATTGACAAAACCGATACGGCGTGATATAATGCATATAATTTAACAAGCTAAACCGTTGAAGCGGAGATAACGGCAATGATGCCTCTACAGAGAGCCTGTGGTGCTGAGAGTCAGGTGAGAAACAAGTTGTCAAATGGACCGCTGAGGGCGCAGTCAAACGGAGAACTTCTCCTTAGTATTCTGCGACGTTGCAGGCAGACGTTATTTGCCGGGGATATGTTGGTATCCCGCTGAGAGCACGGGTCATGCCGTGAGATTAAGGTGGCACCGCGGATAGTGTATTTATTCGTCCTTAACAGAGTCGTTTTGCTCTGTTAGGGACGTTTTTGTTTTAGTTAGGGGGTATAGTTATGTTGGTCAAACCAACGCTTGAAGAAGTAAAAGCGATCGCGGCTGAAAACAAATATGATATCGTTCCGGTCAGCTGTGAGATTCTGTCGGATTTTACAACGCCGATAGAGACGATGAAAATTTTGAAAAATATAGCCACTCACTGCTATATGCTGGAATCGGCACAGGCAAATGACCGCTGGGGAAGATACACCTTCCTCGGGTATAATCCAAAGCTGAGCATAACCTGCGTTGACGGCAAAATGAAGCTCGGAGAGCTGACAGTCGATACCAACGACCCGTCGGCATATCTCCGTCAGATCCTTTCGCAGTACAAAAGCCCGCGGCTGTCAAATCTTCCGTCGTTCACAGGAGGCTTGGTGGGTTATTTTTCCTACGACTACCTCGATTACAGCGAACCGACCGTAAAATGCAATGTCGAGGACAGCGAGGCGTTCAAGGATGTAGACCTGATGCTTTTCGACAAGGTGATAGCCTTTGATAATGTGAAGCAGAAGATAATACTGATAGCAAATATGAGGCTTGATGATGTCGAAGTGGGCTATAACAACGCGGTATCGGAGCTTAAGCAGATGAAGGAACTGCTGAAAAACGGCAAAAAGCGCGAGGAACCGGGCGGAAAGCTGTTGGGAGCGGTAACTCCGCTGTTCAGCAAAGAGCGTTACTGCGAGATGGTCGAACGCGCGAAACGGCATATCTATGAAGGCGACATCTTCCAGATCGTCCTGTCAAACCGTTTGAGCGCGCCGTTTGAGGGAAGCCTGCTCAACACCTACCGCGTACTCAGGACGATAAACCCATCGCCGTATATGTTCTACTTCTCCGGCACGGACGTAGAGGTCGCTGGAGCTTCGCCCGAAACGCTCGTCAAGCTTGAAAACGGTATCCTGCACACCTTCCCCTTAGCAGGCACAAGACCGAGAGGCAAAACAGAAGCTGAGGATACAGCGCTTGAACAGGAGCTGCTTGCTGACGAAAAAGAGCTTGCGGAGCACAATATGCTGGTCGATCTCGGGCGGAACGACCTCGGTAAAATCAGCAAATTCGGTACGGTCGAGGTAGAAAAGCTACATTCCGTCGAGCGTTTCTCACACGTGATGCACATCGGTTCGACCGTTCGCGGAGAGATTCGTGACGATAAGGACGCGCTCGACGCGATAGAAGCCGTGCTTCCCGCAGGAACCCTCTCCGGAGCGCCGAAAATCAGGGCGTGTCAGCTTATCGGAGAGCTTGAGAACAACAAGCGCGGCTCGGGTACATAGATTTTACCGGAAATATGGACACCTGCATCGCTATCCGCATTGCTTACAAGAAAAACGGAAAGGTGTTTGTCAGGAGCGGAGCCGGTATCGTCGCCGATTCCGACCCCGAAAAGGAATTTGAGGAATGCCTGAACAAAGCCGGAGCCTCGCTGAGAGCGCTGGAGTTAGCGCAGGAGGAAGAGTTATGATTTTACTTATCGACAACTACGACAGCTTTTCCTACAACTTATACCAATATGTAGGAGAGATTGAGCCGGATATAAAGGTGATACGCAACGATGAGCTCACGACGGATGAGATAAAGGCGCTAAAGCCCGACAGGATCATCCTCTCGCCGGGTCCCGGCAGACCCGAGGACGCAGGAATCATCATCGAAGCCGTACAAAAGCTCGGAGCGGATATCCCGATGCTCGGCGTTTGCCTCGGTCATCAGGCAATCTGCGCGGCGTTCGGAGCGAAGATCACCTACGCCAAGGAGCTTATGCACGGCAAGCAAAGCAAGGTCAGCTTTGATAAAAGCTGTCCGATATTCAGGGATTGCCCCGATACCGCTTTAGTCGCGAGATACCACTCGCTCGCGGCGGATGAAGCCACTGTCCCCGATTGTCTGAACGTCACGGCAAGGACTGATGACGGCGAGATAATGGCGGTTCAGCATAAAGAATATCCCATTTTCGGCTTGCAGTTTCACCCCGAGTCGATTATGACTCCCGACGGGAAAAAGATATTACGAAATTTTATAAAAGGTTAAAATAGGGTTATAGAAAGGAAAATTAAAATGATCAAAGAAGCAATTGTAAAAATAGTCAACAAAGAAGATCTGACTTACAGCGAAGCCTATGCCGTGATGAATGAAATTATGAACGGCGAGACGTCTCCCACACAGAACGCCGCATTTCTCGCCTCGCTCTCCACAAAGAGCGCCAAGGCGGAGACTACCGATGAGATCGCGGGCTGCGCGGCGGCGATGCGCGACCACGCCACAAAGGTTGAGACCGGGATGGACGTTTTTGAGATCGTCGGAACCGGCGGCGACAACGCGCAGAGCTTCAATATCTCCACCACAGCCGCTATTATCGCCGCGTCGGGCGGTATGAAGGTCGCAAAGCACGGCAACCGCGCCGCTTCATCAAACAGCGGAACAGCCGATTGCCTCGAGGCTCTCGGCGTTAATATCAGCCAAAGCCCCAAGCGTTGCGTTGAGCTTCTCAATGAGGTCGGAATGTGCTTTTTCTTCGCTCAACAATATCACTCCTCTATGAAATATGTCGGTGCGATCCGCCGTGAGCTTGGCTTCCGCACGGTCTTTAATATCCTCGGACCGCTCACCAATCCTGCTTCTCCCAAAATGCAGCTTTTGGGCGTTTATGACGCGTATCTGGTCGAGCCGCTGGCACAGGTTCTTATCAATCTCGGCGTAAAGCGCGGTATGGTCGTTTACGGTATGGACAAACTCGACGAGATATCGCTCAGCTCGCCGACAAAGATCTGCGAGATCAAGGACGGCTGGTTCAAATCCTATTTCATAAAGCCCGAGGACTTCGGCTTTGAGCGCTGCGCAAAGGACGACCTGAAGGGCGGCGCTCCCGGCGACAACGCCCGAATCACGCGCGATATCCTCGGCGGCAAAAAGGGTCATCAGCGCAACGCCGT
>ONEN01000088.1 GCA_900316815.1 uncultured Eubacteriales bacterium
CGGATTCAGGGAGAGAACGATTTTTGAACCTGCGGGAACGTCGGTGAAGGTTCCCGTGGTCTGGGTCTGACCCTTGTAGGTAGCCGACACGGTACCGCCTGCGAGAGTGGGAATGGTAAAGGTGTACGTCGCAGCAGGTACCAACGCGATTCTCTTGTTAGCGTTGTCAACCCTGACAGTGTAGTTGCCCGCATCAGCGATCTTTATCGCGCCGTTGGTGCTGCTCGTCAAATCAGACCAGCTTCCGTTGGTGGGAATTTCGGTGTCCTGACCGCCGATGTTGAACTGGTTGCTGCCGTTATGAACGCGGAAGAACACGTTGTCCTGAGTAGTTGTGATGGCTCGCTCATAGATGCCCGTATCCGTGTCGATCTCCGTCAGCTCATAGTTGACGTTGGATGTGCTCCATGTGCCCCACGACTTGCCGCCGATGATATACCATGCAGTGGTCTGGTTGGTGGTGGTGAGCTTGGCGTAAGGCGGGTTGTTGTTCGCATTAACATCGGAAACGCTGAAGCGAACGGTGCACTGCTTCTTTACCTTAACGTTAAAGGTGCAGGAAGAGGTGCCGTTGCTGCTCATACCGTGGTTGCCGCCCTGGTCCATGCTGACGCCGTTGCCGAAGTAGTCGTCGTCAAGCTTGAGCGTACAGGTAGCGTTCTGGTTGACCGTAAAGCCGGAAAAGTCGAGATCGACGTAGCCGGTTGACAGCGATGCTTCGCCGCTTTTCGTGACGCTGCCTTGCGTCGCGGTAACATACATATTGCTGTAGGACTTGCCAACGCTTTCACTGTCGATCTTAGCCGCATCGGTCGTGACAATGCCGACTGTCATGCATGTAATGAGCATACAAACTGTCAGAACAATGGCGAGAGTCGACTTTGAAAAATGCTTAAAGTGTGAATTCATTGTTGTTTTACCTCCATTCAAGAATAATTTTCAAATGAGGGGTTTGATACGTCCTTATGTTTTCGGCGGAGCGACGATACTCAATGCCTGATTACCTTCTCTATCCAACGGCGTCGAGGCTTTTGCAGGACGTTCAGGGTTGCCCGCCCTGCGTTACGCCGCAAATATCGTCGCTTTTGGATATCCGCCTGTGCAATTGTCACAGCTTTTACCAACTGACCTTTGGTGAAGTGCGGCTGAACGCCGTACCTCGGCTGAAAAGAGCGCACTTCCCCACATTTAGATACAGTCGTTATACCATGCCTTTGGGTTGTTTTCAAGAGATTTTCACCAAAAATTCATCTTTTTTCACAGAAGTCTCCGACATGCCGATTTTGGCGGCGCTCAAAAAACAGGGATTGCATTCGCAGGCTTTTCGTATTATAATAGAAAGCGGAACATGCTCTGCCGCACAGCCGCGGCAGTTATTTTATCACGGAAGGGGTACCGGAATGCTTCGGTTATTCAAGCAAAAAAAACGGAGTATTTCTTCGTTTCAAATCATTATCCTCAGCTTTTTAGCGCTGATTTTGCTGGGCACGCTTCTGCTGATGCTGCCCTTCGCCAGCCGTCAGAACCGGGTAACACCCTTTGCCGACGCGCTGTTCACCGCCGTTTCCGCCACCTGCGTGACGGGACTGATCGTGCAGGACACCGCGACCTACTGGTCGTTCTTCGGGCAGGCGGTCATCATTTCGCTGATTCAGATAGGCGGCATGGGCGTTATCACCATCGGCCTGACCGTTATGCGCGCGTCGGGCATGAAAATAGGCCTGTGGCACCGCAGCACCATGCAGGAGTCGGTGGCGGCGCCGCATGTGGGCGGTATGGTGCGCTATTCGGGCTTCATTCTGAAAACGTCGGCGCTCATTGAGCTGATAGGCGCGGCGCTGCTGTTCCCCGTTTTCTGCCGGGACTTCGGCTTTGCCAAGGGGCTTTGGTATTCCGTTTTCCACTCCGTTTCCGCGTTCTGCAACGCGGGCTTTGACCTGATGGGCGTGCGGGAAAAGTTTTCGTCGCTGACAAGCTACGGCAGCAACATCTATGTGAACTGCGTCATCATGCTGCTGATCATCGCGGGCGGCATCGGCTTTCTGGTCTGGGGCGACGTCAAAACGCAGAAGCTCCGCTTTAGGCGCTATTCGCTGCAGAGCAAGATCGTTCTGGTCACCTCGGCGCTGCTCATTCTTCTGCCCGCCGTGTTCTTCTTCTTCCACGAATACGGCAATATGAACCTGTCGGACAGGATCATCAGCTCGTTTTTCCAGTCCGTCACCACCAGAACCGCGGGCTTCAACACACAGGACCTGTCGCAGATGACCGGACCGGGCAAGTCCGTCATGGTCATTCTGATGATGATAGGCGGCTCGCCCGGCTCCACCGCCGGCGGCATGAAGACCGTCACCTTCGCGGTGCTGTTTCTGGCTGCCATTACGGTGTTCAGCAGAAGGAAGGATGTGCAGTGCTTCAAAAGAAGAATATCGGACGACGTTGTGCGCAACGCGGGCGCGGTTTTCTTTATGTATTTAGTGCTGACGTTCGTCAGCGGCGTGATCATCAGCACCACCGAGCAGCTGCCGCTGCTGACCTGCCTGTTTGAAACCGGCTCGGGCATCGGCACGGTCGGTCTGACCCTCGGCATCACGCCCACGTTGTCGCTGCTGTCGAAGTCGATTCTGATGGCGCTGATGTTCTTTGGCAGAGTGGGCGGTCTGACGCTGATTTACGCCGCGCTGCCCTCGGCGGGCAGCAAAAACGCCCGTTTACCGCTCGAAAACGTATCAATCGGTTAAAAGATAGGAGAATGAAACATGAAATCAGTATTGGTTATCGGCGCAGGACAATTCGGAACCCACATTGCAAAGCGCATGGAGGAGCTGCGCTGTGAGGTAATGGCGGTCGACATCAACGAGGACTGCATCAACGACATCATGCCCTATGTGACCAACGCCAAAATCGGCGACGGCACCAACGAGGAGTTCCTCCGCACGCTGGGCATTGACGACTACGACGTCTGCTTTGTCACGCTGGGCAGGCACTTCCAGACCTCGCTCGAGACGACCTCGCTGCTCAGCGAGCTGGGCGCCAAAAAGGTTATTTCCCGCGCCACCAACGACGTGCAGATGAAATTCCTGCTCCGCAACGGCGCCGACGAGGTGGTGTACCCCGAAAAGCAGACCGCTATCCGCATTGCCACCAAGTACGCGTCCGACAATATTCTGGACTTCTTCCACCTTGAAAAGGAATATTACATCTATGAGCTGAAGGTTCCCAAGGACTGGTACGGCAAGACGCTCCAGCAAATTGACGTGCGCAAGAAGTACAACATCAACATTCTGACCCTCAAGCGCAGCGGCGAGGTGCTGATTCCCTCCGCCACCACCGTGATCCAGACGGGCGACATCGCCTTTGTGCTGGGAGAGTTCAAGGATATTCAAAAGGCTCTGAACAAAAGATGAGCCGAACCATATTTACATAAAAAAATCCGGTCGGCAGAACCGCTCTGCCGACCGTTTTTTTGCATATTTTAGTATACCTATTTATATATGGTATCCGAAAGGCGCCCGGCGGCGCCCCGAACGGGCTTCATTGTTTATTGCGCGTCGTAAAGATACGCGTTACCGACGCAGAGGGTTCCCCCCCAACCGTAGCTTTTTGAAAAGCTGATTTTAAAATCATTGCACTGTGAAAGATCCACTTCAAAGTCAACGGGAGACGAGGAAACGGACATGGCGGGAGATTCATAGATTTTTTCTCCGTCGGCGGTAAGCGTCATTGTCACGGAATCCGTTTTGGTTTCACCCTTCGGCAAATACAGGGTTCCCTTAAACTTGCTGTACTTTTTGTCCAGCAGGTATTCAAAGCAATCATCTCCGCTGTACTTGTTAAAGATGGCATACTCATATGTATTGCCGAATCCATCCGTCAACTCGTCGGTTTTTTCAGCCTTTTTCGCAATGCCGGTCAGGTCGGTTATCTCTATCGGTAGGGCTTTGAGGTCAACAGGCGTCTGTCCTGCGGTCTGTCCCGACACCAAAACAGCATTTGCCAAACAGCATTCGATACGACCGTAATATTTGCTCCACTCTATGGAAAGCTTGTTAACGCCCAAAATATTGACTTCAAAGTCAGCCGCTCTGGACGTCTTTGCCATGAGGGGCGAAGCGTAGAGCACATGTCCGTCCCCTTTTACCGTCAGCATAACCTCCGAGTCGCTTGTTACACCCTTGGGAATGTAGAGCGTGCCCTTCAGAGCGGCATACTGTCCGTCCAGAAGATATTCGTAATACGTCGTTGAGTTAAGGATGGCAATTCCGTAGTCGTTTCCGTAATTGTCCGTCAGCTGATCCGTCGTTCGGGGCTGATCCGCAATGCTGGTCAGGTCTGTCAGCTGAACGGTCTTTTCCGCCTTTGCCGGCGGCGCGGTGGTTTCCTCAGCGGTCGAGGGAACCGTGGGAGCCTCGGTGGCGGGGACCTCCGTTGTTGCCGCCGCTGTCGGCTTTTCAACAACCGACTCCGCCTGTGAGGCGGCGGAAGCCTCGGTTTTGCTTACCTCTCCCGAGCCGAACATGGCGCAGCCTGCCGAAACAGCAGACAGCGCAAGCGCAAGCGCCGCAGCTAATAGTTTTTTCATGTTGATTCCTCCTTGGTTTATTAATGATGATAGAGTATGCCCGCATCCGCAGGTGCCGGCAATATTGGTGGAGCCAAGCGGCTTTTTGTCCAAAAAAATTCAATGACGCATTTCTATTTTATATAATTTAATATAACACACTTCGACCTGTTTTTCAAGGCATAATGCCTTTTTTCAACAAATTCCGCTCCTTCCGCCGCGCTCCTGTTGAAATTCAACAAAATATTGCACGGAATTTCTATGAGGGCGTGAATTGAAAATGAACCCTCGGTGTGCTATAGTATAGATGATGAAATCGATTACAAAATATTTCACGGCAATTCAACTCAGGCAACCGCTCCGTGCGCAAAACGCCGTGTGACGTCAGGAGGATGATTATGCAAACGACCTTGGTTATCGGACATAAAAACCCCGACACGGACTCCATCTGCTCCGCCATCTGCTACGCCGAGCTGAAGCGCCGCGTGACGGGAGAGAGCTACCTTGCCTGCCGCGCGGGAGAAATCAACAACGAAACGCAGTATGTGCTTGACCGCTTCAACGTCAAGCCGCCCAAGCTGATCACCTCGCTTGAGCCGAAGCTCCGCCATGTCTATTTCCGCCGCATCAAGGGAATTGACGGCGACTATTCGCTGAAGCAGGCGTGGGAGCACATGCAGAACCAGAGCGTGCGCTCGGTGCCCATTCTCACGCCCGCCAACAAGGTAGAGGGCATTGTCACCACCGGAGACGAAGCGCGGTTTTATATGGAAGACCAGGACGCACGCGCCCTGTCCAAATCTGCCGCAACTTACAGCAACATTGCAGAGACGCTTCAGGGGGAAATTCTGGTAGGCGACGGCAAAGGACGCTTTTCGGAGGGCAAGGTCAGCGTTGCCTCCGCCAATCCCGAGATGATGGAGTCGTACATCAAGGAAAACGACCTTGTCATTCTGGGAAACCGCGAGGAGGCGCAGCTGTTCGCGATCGACTTAAAGGTGAGCTGCATTGTCGTCAGCCTCGGCGCGGCGGTCTCGCAGGAAGTCATCCGCCGCGCCGAAGAAGCGGGCTGCACCGTCATCGTCTCGCCGCTCGACTCGTACACGGTCGCAAAGCTGATCAACCAGGCGGTGCCCGTGCGCCACATCATGAAAACCGAAGGCCTGATCTGCTTCTCCGAGGACGATTTAGTGTCCGACGTCAGAAAGGCGGTCGCAAAAGTCAAAGTGCGTTATTTCCCTGTTGTGGACAGAGAGGGCAGCTATCTGGGCATGGTGTCGCAGCGCAACCTGCTGAGCGTCGGCAGACAGAAGGTCATTCTCGTGGATCACAACGAAAAGGGACAGGCGGCGGACGGCATCCGCTCGGCAGAGGTGACCGAGATCATCGACCATCACCGCATCGACTCCGTGGAAACGATGAACCCCATCTTCTTCCGCAACCAGCCCCTCGGCTGCACCTGCACCATTGTCGCGCAGATGTACCGCGAGCAGGACGTAGAGATCACGCCGCCTATCGCGGGTCTGCTCTGCTCTGCCATTCTTTCCGACACGCTGATGTTCCGCTCCCCCACCTGCACGCCCGTTGACGAGCGCACCGCGCGCGAGCTGGCGGAAATAGCGGGCATCAACATAGAGGAGCACGCGACCGCGATGTTCAACGCGGGCTCCTGCCTTGCCAACAAGACCGCCGACGAGATTTTCCACATCGACTGCAAGACGTTCAAGGCGGATCGCTACACCTTCACGGTGTCGCAGGTCACGTCCGTCAGCGGCGAGGAGCTTGCGCGGGTCAGCAAAAGAATGCTGCCGTTCATGCGCGAGTATGTAAAGCAGGCGGAGGTCGATATGCTCCTGATGATGCTGACGAACATCTTTGAGGAGTCCACCGAGCTGCTCTTTGTCGGCAGGGACGCCAGAACAATCGTGTCCCATGCGTTCAACGCGGAGTGCGGCGACGCGAGCGTTGTTCTCCAAGGCGTAGTCAGCCGCAAAAAGCAAATCATCGCGCCCGTTGTTTCCGCGATCGAGGCGCTGTAATACAGTAAACAAAAGACAGGCGCGTGGCCGTTGTTTCCCTCGGTCACGCGCCTTTTTATGCTATTTTATTATTACCCGCACAGCTTGCCAAACGTCGCCCTGCCCGCGATTCCGTCTACCGTCAAACCCTCTTTGGCTTGATAGGTCATTACCGTCGCTTCGGTCATGTAACCGAAAATGCCGTCAAAGCCGCCTGTGTCACAGTCGTTGCACATTAGGAAGCCCTGCAAAATCTGCACGAGGTCACCCTGCGAGCCGCGGCGAAGGTTGATCACTGCCGCTGCCGTCTTGGGACCGTAAATGCCGTCCACCGCCAAG
>ONEN01000192.1 GCA_900316815.1 uncultured Eubacteriales bacterium
GAAGCTGCCCATTGTGGGCTCGGACGGCTCCCTCAAGGGCTTAATCACCATCAAGGATATTGAAAAGAGCGTGCAGTATCCCAACTCCGCGCGCGACGAGAAGGGCAGACTGCTCTGCGGCGCGGCTATCGGCGCGACAGCCGATGTGCTCGACAGGGTGGCGGCGCTGATTGAAGCGGGCGTTGACGTTGTCGTGCTCGACTCTGCTCACGGTCACAACTCCAATGTTGTCAACTCGGTTGCCAGAGTGAAAAAGGCATATCCCGATCTGCCGCTTGTCGCGGGCAACATCGCCACCGCAGAGGCGGCAAAGGCACTGATTGACGCCGGCGCGGACGCGGTAAAGGTCGGCATCGGCCCCGGTTCCATCTGCACCACCAGAATCGTCGCGGGCATCGGCGTGCCGCAGATTACCGCTATTTATGACGCGGCGTGCGAAGCGTCCAAATACGGTATCCCCGTCATCGCCGACGGCGGTATCAAATACAGCGGCGACATTGTCAAGGCGTTTGCCGCGGGCGGCAGCGTCGTCATGGTCGGTTCGCTGGTTGCGGGCTGCGAGGAAAGCCCCGGCGAAAAGGAAATCTATCAGGGCAGACAGTTCAAGGTCTATCGCGGCATGGGTAGTCTTGGCGCCATGGGCAAGGGCAGCGCCGACCGCTACTTCCAGGCGAGCAACCGCAAGTTTGTGCCCGAGGGCGTTGAGGGACGCGTACCCTACAAGGGACTTCTCTCCGACACCGTCTATCAGCTGATGGGCGGCCTGAAGGCAGGCATGGGCTACACCGGCTGCGCTACCATTGAGGAGCTGCGCGAGAAGGCAAAGTTTGTCCGCATTTCGGGCGCGGGTCTCAGAGAGAGCCATCCCCATGATATTCAGATTACAAAAGAAGCGCCGAACTACTCTTATAACGGCTGATCTTTCATCATACGGCACCGTCGGAAGGCGGTGCCTTTTTTATATGAGGGTGCAGTCAGGATGATAATGAAGATGAATGAAGATGAGTGTAAGAAATAAACAAAAATTTATTGCATTTCAATTAAATTTATGATATGATGATTATGAATAAAAACGTCTTGAACGTTGATTAAGGAGTGTTTCAGTATGTACAGATTAGGCATTGACTTAGGCGGCACTAATATTGTGGCGGGTGTTGTTGACGAAAAGTATAAAATCATCGCGCGCGCGTCCTGCAAAACCGCAGTGCCCCGTCCTGAGAGCGAGATTTGCGACAGCATGGCGGAGGTCGCCAAGAAGGCGGTTGAAAAGGCAAAGCTCACCATGGACGACATCGAATGCATCGGCATCGGCGTTCCGGGCGCGGTAAATCCCAAGACGGGCGTCATCGAGTATTCGGCTAACCTGTTCTTCCACAACTGGGAGGTTGTGAAGATGATGCAGGAGCGCCTGAACACCAAGGTATTAATTGAAAACGACGCCAACGCGGCTGCTCTGGGCGAATACCTCGCGGGCAGCGCAAAGGGCGCGAAGAACGCGGTTGCCATCACGCTCGGCACAGGCGTCGGCGGCGGCATCATCATCAACGGCAAAATCTACAGCGGCTCCAACTTCGCGGGCGCAGAGCTGGGTCACATGGTCATCGTGAAGGACGGCAAGGAATGTGCCTGCGGCAGAAAGGGCTGCTGGGAAACCTACGCTTCCGCTACGGGTCTGATCAGCATGACTAAGCAGAAAATACTCTCCGAAAAGCTCGACTTCAGCTACATGCTCAAGCTGTGCGACGGCGACATTAATAAGGTCAACGGCAAAACAGCCTTTGACGCGATGGCGGACGGCGATCCCGCGGCAAAAGAGGTTGTGGAGGAGTATGTCAACTACCTGGCAACAGGTCTGGTGAATATTATCAACATCTTCCAGCCCGATGTACTGTGCGTCGGCGGCGGCGTGTCTAACCAGGGCGAGAACCTGCTCGGTCCCGTGCGCGCGGTCGTAGAGCGTGAGCGCTACACCAAGCATAACGACAAGCAGACCGTCATCTGCAAGGCAACGCTGGGCAATGACGCGGGTATTATCGGCGCCGCTTATCTGGATTAAGACGCCGTACCCGGGGGAAAGGAATTTATCAATTAAAAGAATAACATCGTTACTGCTGACGGTTCTGATGCCGGCAGTGGAAATGACGCTGACCGACGTCACGGACGAGGAACGCAGACGCGTTGCCGACGTTTACGCGGACGGAAAAATCAATGTAAGAGACGTCACCGCGATTCAGCGTATGCTGGCGGAAATGGAATAAACAGAACGGCCGGGTAGTCCGAAAGGGTTACCCGGTTACTTTTAATGAGCGTAAAAAGGAAGAAAAGAAATGAATGGTATCATCAAACGTGCTGCGGCGGTGCTGCTGGCTGTCACGCTGCTGCTGACAGCGTTTCCGCTGTCGGCGCAGGCGGAAGATAATAACAAAGAAGCAGTCAATACGGTGCAGATTGACAAAACGTGGCTGCAGGCGGGCAATGTGCTGTCCGTCAGCACCCCCGAGGGGAGCACCCTGCAATATTTTGTAGACGGCGAAAAACAGGAGGGCGACAGCCTGACCCTGTCTCCCGATTTCTATGAAAAGTGGATTACCGTCAGGGCATATTTTGACGGGGAGGAGGTCGGTTCGGACAGTATTTATTTCAGCAAGCTGCCCGTTATCTATATCAATACCGACGACGGAGAGCCTGTGACCCGCAAGGATGTTTACAAGGGCGGTTCCATGTATATACAAAACAACACCGAATCGGATAAGGCAATGTATGACGGCGCGATTTCTATCAAGGGCAGGGGCAATACAACATGGCTCTGGCCGAAAAAGCCGTACCGTATTAAGCTCGACAAAAAAACGGATTTGTTCGGCATGGGCAAAAACAAAAACTGGGTGCTTTTAGCCAATTATCTCGATGAGAGCTTTATGCGCTATGATACGGCCGCCAAGCTTTCTCACGAATTTGGCTTGACGACGATGGACTGTGTGTGGACGGACGTTGTGCTGAACGGCGAGTATGCGGGCAACTACCAGCTTTGCGAGCATGTGCGCGTGGACGACGACCGCGTCGAGGTATTTGACTGGGAGGAAGAAGCAAAGAATGTCGCTTCGGCGGTGGTAAAGGCGGAAAAGAAGAAGGGCAATATGCTGGATAAGGCTGTCTACACGGTTGCCGATTACTACACGGTCTCGGAAGATTTGTCGGGCGGCTATCTGTTTGAGCTGACGCATAACGGGGACGAGGTCACCAAGTTCAGAACGGAGAGCGGTCTGGCGGTGATGATCAAATCGCCCGAGTATGCCAAAACAAACAGTGAAATGCTTGCCTACGCGCAGCGCTACTGGCAGGCGTTTGAGGACGCCAGCAAGTCGGAGGACGGCTATGTGCAGACAGAAGACGGATGGGTGCATTATTCCGAGCTGGCTGACTTTGATTCCATGATACAGTATTGGCTGGTGATGGAAATTCTCGGAAACAATGACGCCATGTGGAAAAGCCGCTTTGCCTACAAGGACGCGGGCGGTCTGCTGACCTTCGGGCCTGTGTGGGATTTTGATTACGGCTGCGGTTCCTCGGTGGTAACGGAGTACGCGCCCGGCTGGAAGGTGACAAACGGCGAGGACAGTCAGATGTTCTACCGCGAATTTGTAGACGACCCGTATTTTGTCTGCAAGGCTGCGGAGCAGTACTGGAAAATCAGACCTGTGATGGAGGCAATCGTAGAGGACGGCGGTGCGCTCGATCAAGAATATGCCTATCTGTATGAATCGGGCATGGCGGATCAGCAGCTTTGGGACAGAACCGAGGAATTCGGCGAGAAGGCGAGAGGCTATGAAAAGGATTTTCATATGTATCAAACCTTCCTGAGAAAACGCCTCGCCTGGCTTGACGAGCAATTTGCGACAGACGCTTCCGCCATGGCGAGCTTGTATTACGAAGGAAGCGGAAGCCCTTATACAAAAAGTGAGGATATCGTCATCACATTTTCGGGCACACGAAAAGAACAGGCAACGCAGCACGCGGGAGCGGAATTTGTCCTCGGCGCGAACGAAGTGCCGAAGATGAACATTTTCTCCGGTAATGATCAAACAGCGGCAGTGAAGGTGTATGTCAACGGTATTTACCGCCAAACGGCGGAGCTGACAGACGGTAGGGCGTCGCTTGCATTAACTGACGTGACGGAGAATCTGCATGAAAAAAGTGTTATCTCCTTGGTTGGCAAGGACGCTTCGGATCATACGACCGAAAGAAGCTACACAACCGTTATCCGTGAGGAAAGAGAGTCTGCACCGGTTGGCGACGTCAACCGCGACGGAAGGTTTGACATTAACGACGCGAGCTATCTGCAGGCGCATCTGGCGGAATTTCTCGACGAGGCACACGCGCCGCTGGTAGATGAAACACATGCGGAGAGTATGCGCGTTGCCGACGTGAATGCAGACGGAAAAATCAATGTGTTTGACGTCACGGTCATGCAGCGTATGCTGGCGGAAATGGAATGATTGCATTCATATCTATCAACATTTTATAACAATAGCAAGCGGCGCACCCGTTACGGTGCGCCGCTGCGTTTTGCCCCTGTGTTTGATTACTTGTGATGAAAGAGAACGGAGAAAGGAAGGGCAAAACATGAAGGAGATATAGTGAATTGAGATGTCGGTTATCATAATTGTTTACCATCTGCCGCCCGGTCCGGGTCCGAAGCC